>BQWY01000011.1 GCA_036984305.1 Nitrospira sp. | reverse complement strand
GATCGCGGCATACCATTCGATGAAGTGGTAGCCCAGGCGGCCCTGGCCACGCGCGAGACGGATGTCATCGGCGTCGAAGAGACTCGGGTAGGTATCGGCCCATTCCTTGTGGAGAATGCCGGCCTTCCAGCGTGCCGCCAGTGAACGGGAGACTGCAAAGATGCCGATCAGACTCATCGGTCAGGTTGCGATCGCGCCAGTTTGTTGAGATGCCCGAATATCCCGAGGTGGGCCTCCGAGAAGCCTGTCAGTTTCAGGGTGGTCCGTTGGTCGATTTGTGGGTCATCATCCAACCGGCAACATATCCGTTTCCGCATGTTGTCGATGGACCGCTCACCGTGGCCACCGTCGATTTGTTCTAGAAGCCACTTGTACTGTGGGTCCGCTGGTTCAGCGCCCGGTACGACGTGAAGCCACAGGCACAACGCGGCGGATGGCTCCTCATAGCGCTCGACCTTCTGGATGTCCCGTTTGAATTGTTCCGGTGCATCTTTCAGCCACCAATTCCCAACCCACTTGAGCTCGATGGAGGCGGCCGGACGGCGTCCTTCTATGGTGTCGGGTAGATGGAAGACAATATCCCGCCAGTCCTTCTCGCAGCACACCCGATAGTTGGCCTGAAGTTGTAGATTGAATCGGTATGCAAGCTCGAACTGCATCCAGTGTTCACAGGAAAAGCCTTGCCCCAGCCACCACGAGAGGCGCTGTCCCATGTGGTTGTCTTTGGCCACGCTGGTCAGCACCGCGGTCAAGACCGAGGCATCGAATGGACTGGGATGAGGCAGGGGCATCATGAGCGCCACTTTTGAGGAATCGGACTCGTTCTCTGACCGATGAGGCACGACGGGGAGCCTGCGCGCCCCAAGAACCTCTCTGCGAGCAAGGCTGCACTCTGAACTCTGCACCCTGCACCCTGCACCCTGCACCCTGCACTCTGCACTCTGCACTCTGCACTCTGAACTATCCACTACGCCTCCGGCGCCCCAGGCGCCGCCCGTCCCCGCCTGATCACCCCGCCGCCCGAGGTGTGCCACGCGTATCCCCACCTCCACCCATACCCCTCCTCCCGCATCTGCGGCCGGATCCGGAGCAGCTCTTT
The DNA here is from genome assembly GCA_036984305.1 of Nitrospira sp. Lineage (NCBI taxonomy): Bacteria > Pseudomonadati > Nitrospirota > Nitrospiria > Nitrospirales > Nitrospiraceae > Nitrospira > Nitrospira sp. The sequence goes on along the minus strand of BQWY01000011.1, from coordinate 319 downwards.
CTCGTTTCCCGGAGGGATGATGATGTCCACCGCCCGGTCTCCGCAGCGGGGGTAGATATTGCGGCAGGCGTAGGTGCTGACCGTATCCACCCAGACCGTGTCCCGGGTCGGGTTGCGGCCGTGAATCACCACACCGCCTCGGAACGGCAGCAGCTCACGGGTCACGACCAGGGGGGAGGTGCCGGTGGTGGAGTCGGGGAGCGAATCCCGCTGGGCGTGCGCGGGGAAGGCCAGAGCGGCCAGCATGAGCGACGCGAGCCAGATGTGCCGGGCGGCTGGTTCAGGGTGTAAGCACGGGCTCATGCGCTACTCACCGATA
>BQWY01000010.1 GCA_036984305.1 Nitrospira sp. | reverse complement strand
CACCCGGGAAGGTATAGAAGAAGTCAGCCTCCTCATGAGGCATGCTGCGAAGTCGTGTTAGGCAAAGAACGCAGCATGAAGGAGGCTGACCGTGCGCAAGGTATCACACGAGCGGTTCTGCGGGATCGATCTTCACCAGACGGTGGCGCAAGTGTGTGTGTGTGACTCGGATGGAGAGATCGAGCTGGAGCGTCGGTTCCCGCTGCGGAGCGCGGCGTCGCGGTCGACGTTGGTGGAGTGGGTGGCGGGGCTTGTGGCGGCAAGGGTGGCGGTGGAGGCGTTGGGGCTGAACCGTTGGCTGGTGAACGCGCTGATGTCGCGGGGTCTTCGGCTGCGCAAGGAGTTGGTGGTGGTGCATGCTCCGGCGCTGAAGCTCAAAGAGAGCGGGCGCAAGACCGACCGGCGGGATGCGCGTGAGATCGCTCGGCGGCTGTGGCTGGGAGATCTGGACCGAGTGGGACGCACGGCGTATCCGAGCGACGCGTCGTATGACAGCCGTCAGCTGACGCGTACGCACCACGATCTCGTGCGGCAGCGACAGAGTCTGGCCAATCGGATCCGCTCGTTCTTCCGAGCCTACGCGATCGAACTACCACGGGGAACCCTTCACGGGGGGAAGCAGCTGGAGTGGCTGCGGGCGAACGCGACGGACCTTCCGGCCGGTGGGTGCGCAGCGGCAGCTTGTGTGGAGCTGCTGGCGAGTGTGCAGGAGCAGATCAAGGCGCTAGCGTCAGAGATCGCCCGACGGGCCGAGTGTTCGCTGGCAACGCAGGCGTTGACGGCGCTCCCGCAGTTGGCGCATCAGTCGGCGCTGACGATCGTTCACGAACTGGGCGATGTGGGTCGCTTCGATGGCACGCGAGCGGTGGCGAGCTATGCGGGGCTGGTTCCGCGTGTGACGAACTCGGGAGAGACGAAGCAGCGGCACGGGCCACTGGACAAACGGGGCAACCGAGAGCTGCGCTGGATCCTCGGGCAGTGGGCCGTGCGTCTGTTGACCCGAGATACCGAGGTGAGACGTTGGGCTGCGCAACGGCTCCATCGGATCTCGAAGAATCGCCTGCGCACGGCGCTGGCGCGCCGACTTCTGATCGGCGTCTACATCAGCCAGCGCGACGGTGTGTCGTTCTGCCTCACGCGGTGCTTGGGTCACTGACGAAACGAAAGGCAATACAGTCGTAACGCGTTGATACTCGAACGGATGGCGTACTGCCGAGTGCACCTGGAACGGCGAGCCACCGCGCTCGTCAGACCCGACCCGCGAATGCAGGCGCCACCGACCACCCTCATGTGCCACCCCGCGGTGAGCACGCAAAGACGTAGGGACTGATACCGACGATCCTTCGAGTATCGCGCATGGCCGACCAGACAACTGACATCAGAGGGACACCGAACTCGAGTAGGCAAAGCGGCTCGCAGCCGTTGACTTCTTCTAAAGAGGTGCA
>BQWY01000009.1 GCA_036984305.1 Nitrospira sp. | reverse complement strand
CGTCGCCATCACGGACAACGCCGGGGCCGTCGTCGAGCAGTATCGCTACGACCCTTACGGGGGGGCGACGGTTTACGACGCGGCCGGGAACGTGGTGGCGTCGTGGACCGATCCCAATTCGTGGGATGACTTCACGCTGACGCCGTCGACGATCGGCAACCCCTACGGCTTCACCGGCCACCGCTTCAGCGTTGCCGGGCTGTACGAGACTCCGTTCCGGGCCTACTCGCCCGAACTCGGCCGATGGCTCCAGCGCGACCCGCTGGGCTACGTCGACGGGATGAATCTGTATCAGTACGTGCTCAGCAAACCGATGCTCTTGATCGACCCATTCGGGTTGGAGTGGATGGATGGCGTCAAGAGTTTTGCTCGCGAAGTCGACGCAGCAGCTGTGCGAGTACTGGATCGGACTGCCGAAGCCATGGTCGGGGCGTGGGACGCGGGCATCAGTGCAGTGAGCGATCCGGGCGGCACGGCAAAGGCTGTTCACGACGGTGTCTTCAACGGCATCGCAACGGCCGAGCAGGATCTCATCGCCTCCTATCACAAATTCACCGCCTCCGGGAACAGTTGGTTTGATGCTGGTACTGGGCGCTTTCGCCGACGTCTTTCTAGAAGAAGGGCTCGCGCCAGTCTTTGACTCCGTTGACGGTTATACAATCAATAGCGACGTTCCGGAGGCGGGAGCGCTTGGGTCGGCGATCGGAGACGTTGCGTACGAGATTCTCGAGGGCGCGGTCGGCGGAAAGGTCGCCGGGAAAGCCGGGCGGCTGGTCAAGAGCTGCGATCCGCCGAACTCAGTTCCGGCGCGAACGGCCCTGGTCGAACGGCGGAAAGGTCGCCGGAAAAGCCGGGCGGCTGGTCAAGAGCTGCGATCCGCCGAACTCAGTTCCGCGCGCGAACGGCCCTGGAAAGCCGAGAGCGAGGCGAAACGCCGGCCTCGCTGGGAAGAACCACCCGGTCACCGGCATACCGTTTGATAAGGACGGGTACCCCGACTTCTCCGGAGTCGCCGTGAAACAGGTAGATATCGAGCTTACAGGGGATCGGGGAATGGACGAGCTCTTGGCAAACGAAGCGGGCGGGTTCTATGATGGAACTCCGGATGGATACACTTGGCACCATCATCAGAACCGCCGGACTATGCAACTTGTCCCGACGGCGATACATCGACGGACGGGCCACGACGGCGGCTACTCGGGTCGATAGATTCTCGGAGAGTGGATGTTGATCGATATCAGTGCCTCGGGGCGACCAATCTCGAGAACGGAAGTTTCGGAGATTGAAACTCTGATTGGTCATCCCCTGCCTGCCCAGTACGTGGACTTCTTGTTGCGCTACAATGGCGGGCGCCCGAAGCCAAACAACTTCCGCATCAATGGGTTCTATGAACGACCGGGGATCGGAAATATCCAGGTATTCTTTCGCGTCGATAGCAGGGTTCGATCTTCGGACCTGATGTGGAACTTTAAGGAGATGAACCTGTCGGGCCGCGTCCCAGCAAATCTCATTCCAATCGCCTGCGATGGCAGTGGAGACCTGATCTGTTTAGCGCTGTTCGGTCCAGACACGGGCCAGGTTGTTTTCTGGGATTACTTGGATGAACGCGATGAACCGACGTACGAAAACGTCTACCGGGTCGCGGACAGCTTCTCGGAATTCATTGCCAGCATCCACTCGGCGTTTAACGAAAAGTAGCGAGCCGACCGGCCCGCAGCGTCAGACGGGTTGAGCCGGCGATCGGCCACGACGCAGTCGGCAACCGGACGTACCGGCGGGAGCTGATCTGGGGCGGCGCCAACACGAGCGAGCTGTACGGCTACGACGGCCT
>BQWY01000008.1 GCA_036984305.1 Nitrospira sp. | reverse complement strand
GGTGGCGCAGCTAACGCATTAAGCATCCCGCCTGGGGAGTACGGCCGCAAGGTTAAAACTCAAAGGAATTGACGGGGGCCCGCACAAGCGGTGGAGCATGTGGTTTAATTCGAAGCAACGCGAAGAACCTTACCAGCTCTTGACATTCACTGACTGTTTCCAGAGATGGATTCGTCCCAGCAATGGGCAGTGGGACAGGTGCTGCATGGCTGTCGTCAGCTCGTGTCGTGAGATGTTGGGTTAAGTCCCGCAACGAGCGCAACCCTCGCCATTAGTTGCCATCATTAAGTTGGGCACTCTAGTGGGACTGCCGGTGATAAGCCGGAGGAAGGTGGGGATGACGTCAAGTCATCATGGCCCTTACGGGCTGGGCTACACACGTGCTACAATGGCGGTGACAGTGGGCAGCCACTCAGCGATGAGGAGCTAATCCCCAAAAGCCGTCTCAGTTCGGATTGGTCTCTGCAACTCGGGACCATGAAGTTGGAATCGCTAGTAATCGTGGATCAGCATGCCACGGTGAATACGTTCCCGGGCCTTGTACACACCGCCCGTCACACCATGGGAGTTGGTTTTACCCGAAGACGGTGCGCTAACCGCAAGGAAGCAGCCGGCCACGGTAAGGTCAGCGACTGGGGTGAAGTCGTAACAAGGTAGCCGTAGGGGAACCTGCGGCTGGATCACCTCCTTTCTAAGGAAAAGCATGTATTGCTTTAGCGGCTTGCCGCTAGCAATCGCGCTTATCTTGGAACAAAACGGACCGCTCGGTTTCTGTCGCCGGTCGGTTTTTGAAGATACTGCGGGATACCGCCGTCTTCGTTTCTCTTTCTTCGCACGGGATACTCGCTTATCGGGCCTGTAGCTCAGTTGGTTAGAGCGCGCGCTTGATAAGCGTGAGGTCGGAAGTTCAAATCTTCCCAGGCCCACCACCTGTTCTTCTGGTAGAAAACAGGGTCGGGGGCAACTGGGTGCTTGAGGTACTTCCTGCCGGTGTAGTACGCCATTGGCGAATCGGGGCCATAGCTCAGCTGGGAGAGCGGTAGCTTTGCAAGCTTCAGGTCGTCGGTTCGATCCCGACTGGCTCCACCAAATTCTGTCCCGTGTGCGAAGACAAACCCCTTCCTTTGATTGCGTCGCTTGGCGCCGCTTCAAAGGTTTTCTTGACATCGTGAAGAGGAAGATAGGCCTGAGGTGCCAGTTAGCCATGACTATAGGCTGGCATCGCCTCCCCGGGCCGTTCATGTCGGCGTCGCCAAAGCGCCGGTATGGCAATCGGGTCTATCTAAGAATGAATTCTGGTCTTTCTGAGCAGTGCGCATCCTGCCGAATGGTCCGGCTGAAGAGAAGCGAGTTCTCCTACCCGCTTTTCATCGGTTTTGACTTGGGTGGGCATTGCTAATGAGAGTGATCAAGTGACCTAAGGGCATTTGGTGAATGCCTTGGCGGTAAGAGGCGATGAAGGACGTGGTACGCTGCGATAAGCTACGGGAAGGTGCGAACAGCCGTCGATCCGTAGATTTCCGAATGGGGCAACCCACCTTCGATAACGAGAACTTCGAGGTCGGACTTTCTTTGAAGTCCAATGGCCTTGGAGGTGTCCGGCTTCGGATTTCTCGTTATCAATAGAAGGTATCTATCCCTGAATATATAGGGGAATAGAAGCAAACCCAGGGAACTGAAACATCTAAGTACCTGGAGGAAAGGACATCAACCGAGACTCCGCTAGTAGTGGCGAGCGAACGCGGACTAGGCCAGTGCTCGAGTAAGGACAACTGGAACCATCTGGAATGTTGGGCCATAGCGGGTGACAGCCCCGTACAGGTAATGCCGAACGAGAGCCTTGAGTAGGGCGGGACACGTGCAATCCTGTCTGAACATGGGGGGACCACCCTCCAAGCCTAAGTACTCCTTACCGACCGATAGCGAACCAGTACCGTGAGGGAAAGGTGAAAAGCACCCCGACGAGGGGAGTGAAAGAGAACCTGAAACCGAATGCCTACAAACAGTGGGAGCCTGAAATGGTGACCACGTACCTTTTGTATCATGGGTCTGCGACTTAGTCTGACGAGCAAGCTTAAGGCGATAGCTGTAGGCGCAGCGAAAGCGAGTCTGAACAGGGCGTTCAGTTCGTCGGACTAGACCCGAAACCAGTCGATCTATCCATGGCCAGGTTGAAAGTAGGGTAACACCTACTGGAGGACCGAACCGGTGCCTGTTGAAAAAGTCTCGGATGAGCT
>BQWY01000007.1 GCA_036984305.1 Nitrospira sp. | reverse complement strand
TGGAATCAAGATTGAGACGGCTTCATTGTATCGGCTTGGGCCGAGCTTTATAGCTCCAGCCAGAGTCGCGTTCAATGCAGAGGCGATTGCGCATATCGGTTCCACGTTGCCCGGCCGCGTCGTGGAATTGGCGGTCCGCCTTGGCGACGTGGTGACGAAGGGTGACTTGCTGTTGGTCGTGGAAAGTCCGCAACTGGGTGAGGCCCAAAGTGATTATCTTCAAAAACTGATCGCGGCCCAGACGACGATTGCGACCGTGGACTTGGCGAGGAATGCGCTAGATCGGGCGCAGCGGCTCTACGACGAGAATCGTGGAATCGCGCTGGATGAAGTGCAAAAAAGAGAGGGCGAATTCAAAGTCGCTCAAGCATCGCTTCGAACCGCAGAATCGACGGCGGTCGCCGCTGAAAACAAGCTCCACGTACTGGGAATGACGCAAGAGGCGGTAGAAGCCGTCAAGGCATCCGGCGAGGTCAATCCGCGATTCCCGGTTGTGGCTCCGATTTCCGGTGAGGTGGTGGAGCGCGAAGTGACGCTTGGGGAGCTTGTGAACCCGGAACGAGAAAAGCTCCTCGTGCTGGCGAACGTCGAAATCTTGTGGGTGCTGGCGGACGTGCCGGAGGCACACCTGCCCGAGCTCGCCCAGGGGGCAAAAGCATGGATCAACGCTGGCAGCCACGACCCGCATAAGCACGAAGGTCAAATCTCATACGTCGCGCCCATGATCGACCCGCACACTCGGACGGTCTCGGTGCGCGTGGCGGTGGAGTGTGAGGACCGCTCACTCAAGCCGGGTATGTTCGTGGAGGTCGAAATAGCCTCGACCGACCGAAACAATCCAGAACCTGCCCCTGTTGTCGCGGTGCCGGATATCGCGGTTCAAACCGTCGAGGGCGAGACGTCCGTGTTCGTTCCTGTCCCGGGCGAAGAGAACACCTTTGCAAAGCGCGCGGTCTCAGTCGGTAAGGCGGTGGCCGGCTTGGTGCCGGTTTACCGTGGCCTGGTCGAAGGCGAAGCGTACGTCGCATCCGGAAGCTTCCTCCTAAAGGCGGACCTCGGCAAGGCGACGGCAGAGCACCAGCATTGATCACTGTAGAGCGGCCGTGGAGAGTCTAACGTGCTAGAAACCATCCTCCATTTTTCGATTCGAAATCGTTGGCTGATCGTTCTGTTCACGATCATCATCGCTGCCATCGGCGTCAATTCGCTGATCAAGCTTCCGATCGATGCGGTGCCCGATATCACCAACAACCAGGTGCAAATCAACACGGAGTATCCGGCGCTTTCGCCTGTTGAAATCGAGAAGCAGATCACGTTTCCCATTGAAGTGTCCTTCGCCGGAATCCCCGGCCTGCAATCAACGCGTTCCCTGTCGCGCAACGGATTCTCGCAGGTTACCGCGATCTTCGACGACGACGTGGACATTTACTTTGCCCGACAGCAAGTGTTCGAGCGGCTGAGTCAGGCGGGCGAGAGCCTTCCTCCTGGAGCAGAGCCGGTCATGGGGCCGATCGCGACCGGCCTCGGCGAAGTGTACATGTACACCGTGGAGTATGAGCATCCTCACGGAGAAGGTGCTCCAAAAACCGACGGAAAGTCCGGCTGGCAGAGTGATGGCTCCTACCTGACGCCGGAAGGTCGGCGTCTTCGCGGCGATGTCGAATTGGTGGCGTATCTCCGCGAGGTCCAGGACTGGCTGATCAGCATGCAGCTTCGCACGGTACCCGGTATTGCCGGCGTTGACTCCATCGGCGGCTATGTCAAGCAGTACCACGTCCAGCCCGATCCGATGAAGTTGGTCAGTTATGGCCTGACCTTCAGCGACGTGATCGCGGCATTGGAGCGCAACAACATCAGCACCGGCGCGGGCTATATCGAGCACAAGGGGGAGATGTACATCGTCCGCGCCGCAGGCCGAATCAACACACTTGAGGAAATTGAGTCTATTACGGTCGGTTCGCGAAACGGCGTGCCCATCTACATCCGAGATATCGTCGTGCCGGGAGGCGTTCGAATTGGCCGCGAGTTGCGAACCGGGTCAGCGAGCGAGAACGGCGAGGAGATTGTCGTCGGCACGGCGATCATGCTCTTGGGGGAGAACAGCCGAACGGTGGCGGCCGCCGCAGATGCAAAACTGGCCGACATTCAACAAAGTCTGCCGCCGGGGATCCGCGCCAAAACCGTCTTGAATCGTACCAAGCTGGTTGATGCCACGATTCGCACAGTTGAAAAAAATCTCGTTGAGGGCGCAATCCTGGTCATCGTGGTGCTGCTGCTTCTGCTCGGCAACTTCCGCGCGGCACTGATCTGTGCCTTGGCGATTCCGCTCTCTATGCTCATGGCCGCCATCGGAATGGTGCAGAATAAGGTGAGCGGCAACCTGATGTCGCTTGGTGCAATTGATTTCGGTCTGATCGTCGATGGTGCCGTCATCATCGTGGAGAACTGCATTCGACGACTGGCCGAAGAGCAGCACGCCAAAGGCCGCCTGCTTACGCTCCAAGAGCGTCTTCATATTGTCTTTGAGGGCAGCAAACAGGTGCGTAGCGCCACTGCCTTCGGCGAGGCCATCATTACAGTTGTGTACATTCCAATCCTCACGTTGACGGGCGTTGAGGGAAAAATGTTCCACCCGATGGCGCTGACCGTCATATTCGCCCTCGCCGGAGCATTCGTACTGTCGCTGACTTTCGTGCCGGCGATGGTCGCAATCCTTGTCCGAGGCCGGGTGAAGGAAAAGGAAGTGTTCGTCATTCGGTGGGCAAAGGCGGCGTACGAACCCGCAGTTCATTGGGCGCTGAGTGCCCGTTGGACGGTCGCGGGGGTTGCGGTTGTGATTTTCACCGCTTCGCTGGTCTTGTTCAACACGTTGGGCCAAGAGTTTGTGCCCAGGCTGGATGAGAAGGATCTGGCGATGCATGCGCTACGCATCCCGAGCACGTCCCTCACGCAATCACAGGAGATGCAGTTTGACGTTGAGCGTGTCGTGAGCGGCTTCCCGGAAGTCGCGTTCTTGTACTCAAAGATTGGCACCGCAGAAATGGCAACGGACCCGATGCCGCAGAACGTGGCGGACACATTCGTCATTCTCAAGCCCGAAGAAGAATGGCGCAGCGAGGCCGAATTGGACGAGCTGATTGCGGTGAAAATGGAGGAAATGGAGCGAATTGTTGGTCACGGCGAGGAGAAAGGTGCTCACGGAGACGAGGGCGGCGGACATGGACACGACGAGGTCCAAGCTGTCGGACACAAAGGTAAACTTCTCAAGCTCATAGAGTTGAGCGTTAAGGCCTTGCCGGGCAACAACTACGAGTTCACGCAGCCCATCGAGATGCGTTTCAACGAGTTGATTGCCGGCGTGCGAGGCGACGTGGCGGTCAAGGTCTATGGCGACGATTTCGACTCGATGCGAAAGACCGCTGACCAAATACTGGCGGTGCTGCAGACGATTCCTGGCGCCGCGGATGCGAGAGTCGAACAAACAAGCGGCATGCCGGTCCTGACTGTGGAGATCGACCGGGCCGCGATCGCACGCTACGGGCTAAGTGTTGCCGATGTGCAAGACGTGGTGGCTGTCGCGATAGGTGGCCGAGAAGCGGGCCTGGTCTTCGAGGGCGACCGGCGATTCGACGTGATCGTTAGGCTCCCCGATTCGCTTCGCGCGCAACCGCAGACGCTCGAAAACCTGTGGATTCCTCTTCCTTCCCGCGAGGACGACTTCGAGGATGTTCGCGTCGCCCCCGCTCCACAATTGACCGGAATCATGACCCCGCCGGCGCGCATGGGATTTATCCCACTTGGCGACGTTGCGAGAATCGACGTGACCGAGGGAACCAATCAAATCAGCCGCGAAAACGGAAAGCGGCGCGTCTTTGTGCAGTGCAATGTGCGCGGGCGCGACCTCGGCTCGTTCGTGGCAGAGGCACAGGCAAAGGTCAGGGCAATTTCCCAGCCATCAGGACAATGGATTGATTGGGGCGGACAATTTGAAAACCTCGTTGCGGCCAAGCGCCGGCTGGCTGTGGTCGTGCCGATATGCTTTTTGCTGATTTTCATTCTGCTATTCAGCACGTTCAAGAGTGCAAAGTATTCGCTTCTCGTCTTCAGCGCCGTGCCGCTGGGACTCACCGGCGGCATTGCGTCGCTTTGGTTGCGCGACATGCCCTTCTCCATTTCGGCAGCGGTCGGCTTTATTGCCTTGTCCGGCGTCGCGGTACTGAATGGTCTGGTCATGGTCACGTTCATCAACCAGCTTCGCCAAGAGGGCATGGCGCGTGATCAGGCCATCATTCACGGTTCCTTGACCCGACTAAGACCCGTGCTCATGACCGCGCTCGTCGCATCACTGGGATTTGTACCGATGGCACTAGCAACGGGCACCGGCGCTGAAGTCCAACGGCCGCTTGCAACGGTCGTCATCGGAGGGCTTGTGACCAGCACGCTTCTTACGCTGCTCGTGCTTCCGGCGCTCTATCGAATCTTCACTGGTTGGGATCCCAGCGGTGCGCCGAGTCCGGTTCCCCAAAAATGGGAGGAGCCCGACGCAGGGTCGTTGGAATCTCAACAGGAGTCGGATACTTCGGCTGCCGGACCGCCGTCCGAGCAACCCAGAGGAGACGGTGATTCGCGCGATTCAAACCGAACAGGCTGAGGCGGGTGCGACGGTGTACTCGCCAAGCATTGTCGTTCATGTGGCACTTTGTCAAGGAGACAAGTTATGCGAAACGTAAGTCTGAAGAGCGTTGTTGTAGGTCTGTTTCTGGGCGTTGGCTTGACTGCCTGCGCTGCCAATCTTTTTGCGCAGCCCGGAACTGCCCAGCCGGTCAAGAGTGAAACGCAATACTTCGTGACTGGTGAGGGGGATGATGCTCATCTATGGGTCCGCGAGGGAACCAAGCTTCGCTGTGTCGGACACGGCGAATGCAAGACTCACGGCGACCACAAGGGACATGATGACGATCACGCTGGCCACGATCATGACAAGGAAAAAGCGAAACCGTAGGCAACGACGTGGAAAAAGTCGCGGCAGGTCACGTTCGAGATCGCCGCTGTCCATTCGCAGTCTACTTGCCTGGACGATTCCGCTAGTCGTAATCGCCTTGCTTGTTGACTGGCTCGTTTATCGTGAGATGGCTAATCATCGCCAGAAGTATGGGCATTGGTATCTTCCGATGCAGGGGTTCATATTTGCGATCATGGTCACCGGTATCGCGGTCACGATCCCCGTGGTTGGTTATCTACAATGGCGAAAAGGCTCGAAGTGACGGCGGAGTGATGCGCGATGTTATTTCGGGTCATCGGAATCTTGGTGTCGGTAGCTGGCGCAGCGTTTATTGCTGGGTGTGCGCCCGGACGAGTAGACCTATTCGATTCCGGCGCGCTCGGACTGCAAAAGGTTCCCGAAATTCGTGGACACTACCGCGACATACACGCCTACCGAACGGACGACGGAATCTCGGTGGTCGGATACGTTCGGCGCTCATCGCGGCCCGCTCACGTTCATGTGCGGATCGACAATGCCACGGGACAAACACTCGCCGAAACCAAGGCAAGTGTTCGTCGAGTTCCGCGAAGCGCCCGACGAGTTCGCCACGCGCGATTTGAGGCTATTCTTCCTGTGCCGACACCTGACGGTACCGTCGTCCGAATTCGGCATCATGTCGGTCGATGCGATGAAGCCGTATCTGAGACTTTAATAACGCCAACTGATCGGGATGGAGCTTGAAATTGGACAATGCGTCCACGCAATTCCGCGTAACAGGTATGGACTGTCCCGACGAAATCGCAGAGCTGCGGGAGTGCCTGGCTGTGGATGGTGTCGGTGACCTGTCGT
>BQWY01000006.1 GCA_036984305.1 Nitrospira sp. | reverse complement strand
GCCAAGCACGGCTCCACGACCAACGCCTTCCGCTACACCGGCGAACAGTGGGATTCGGCCAGCGGGTTCTACTACCTGCGGGCCCGCTGGTACGCCCCGACGCAGGGCCGCTTCCTCACCCGCGACCCGTTCGGCGGATTCTCTCAAGACCCGATGTCGCTGCATAAATACCTGTACGCGAACGCGAACCCGGTGAATATGCGCGACCCGAGCGGAGAGTTTGCCCAGGCGAGTTTGCTGGCTGCAAACTCACTGAGGTCTGTTCTTGCACACATCCAAGGTTCTATCGGCAATGCCGGGATTGAAGCGACGCGGGCTGCGATAGCTGGAAAGTCTGTAGAGCAAGTCATAATTGGACAGCTAATAGCTGCGGGCTTGGTAACAGTAGGTCTCTTTGCGCTGTCGTTCTTCATCAGGACCGTTGTACCGTTTGTTTACCGAACAGCTCAGAGATACGCTAGGGCGTTCATTGAGGCCATTGACCCGATTGTCGGTGCAATTCGGGCACGGCTGATTCGTTCGGGGCTTGTGGGAAAGGTAAAGGACCTCGCGTCTCGAAACATCGCATATGCGGAAGTGATCGTGACAGATCCGAGCCGGTCCGGAGTCTTGGAGGAGCTCATCGCTGTTAGCGGAGTCCGTTCCCCGGAGGGCACGGTCGCCCTTCCAGCCGATACCGTCTTTCCGTCTCGTTTTGTTGGTGGGTTCAGCCGCGAGTTCGATGCAGAGAAGAAGATCATCGAATCACTCGCTGCGGATCTGGACCCTTCGGCAACGGGTATGATCCGGATATTCTCGGAGAATGCTCCATGTGAAAGTTGTGTTCTAGCGCTGGATGACTTCGCACGTCGTCATCCAGGGATCGAAATCGTGATGTCATGGGCGGAGACAAAATCGCTTGTTAGGTAGCATCGCTAGATTACGCTCGCTTCTCGCTGACGTGGCTGAGCTGTCAGAGCCGTCCCAGCCGTTTGCCGGGTGCACTGAAGCGGAGGTTGCCGAGCTGGAGAGTTTGGTCAGGCGCACCCTGCCACCAAGTTACGTTTTGTTTCTTCGCGCGGCTGGGCGTAGTGCGGGCAGGTTGTTCCGGGGGTCAAGCGCGACATACCCCGAGTTGATTAGTAACGTTGATTGGCTAAGAAAAAGACTGGCATCCCCTGATAGGGAGGATGCATTTGAGAGGTTTCCGGAGGATGCGTTCCCGTTTTTGGTGCATCAAGGATATACAATGCTCTACTTTTGCACAAACCTCGGTGACGCGTCGCCAGTATTCCAATACATCGAGTACACGAGCAATGATGAGATTGCACAGAGCTTCGTGGACTTCGTTGCGGACCAGGTTGCGGAGATGCGGGTTGTCGATCAGCGACTTGGGCGCAATCGTAAAGACTGACGTCTGAGTTGCGTAGGCTGGGCTGCCAAGCCCAGCAATGAGCGAATAACGTCAAGGGCATGTGCCGAGCGTCCGGCGCGCGATGGAGCGGAAACATGAACTGTCTCGGAGATTCGCCCGGCGTGATTTGGAACACGGGTCTTGAAGCGAGTGCGATGCCCCTTCCAAGCGCGATGCGAGGGAACGCTGGGCTTAGCAGCCCAACCTACCGGACTTGATAGTAATCGAGTCATTACCTGTTTTCGAAAGGGTCCTTGAATGGACACTGCGGCCATAACCATTGAGTTGATCGCGACAGACGCAGAGGAACCACTGTCTTGGTTTAGTCTTGGACACATTTGCGTAGTCGGCGCAATGGGTATTGCTGATTCCAGAGACTTGGTGGGTGGAGCTATGATGGTGTTCCCAACTATAGTTGATATGGTCGCCGTGATCGCGGCCCAATTCCCCGTGCCGTGTGGGGAGCGAGTCGAGACGTTTAGTGCCGGGTCCTCGTTTGCGCTCGTATTTGAAGGTATGCCGGGTAACCGGATTGCCACCCATTTTATGAGCAACGTAATTGACATAGAGGACGCGGATACCTTGGGACGCGTGATTGTCAAGGGACTGTCTAAGCAGTTTGCGCGGTTCGACGGCAAGTTTGGTGCGGACTGTAGCTACGCAAGCGAGTTTCCTTCAGTGCTTGCCGAGTTCAACGCCAAGCAGGGCTATTTGGAGTGAGCGTGAGTTGCGTAGTTGCGTAGGCTGGGCTGCCAAGCCCAGCAATGAGGGAATGACGTCAAGGACATGTGCCGAGCGCCCGGAGTGCGATGGGACGAAAACATGAACTATCTCAGACGTCCGCAAGGCGTGATTTGGAACACGGGTCTTGTAATGAGCGCGCTGCCCGTTGCGAACGCGATGCGAGGGAAGCTGGGCTTGGCAGCCCAGCCTACCGGACTCTCCGATCGAGCTATTGTCGACTAAAGGGTGTGGATATGCCGACTCGCGAAATCGACGGTCTCCGAGCGACGTTTCGGTCTCTTTGCGCTACGTGCGATCGCGAACCTGATCGCGCTGCCGACTTCCAAGAGCTCGTCCAGACCTACTACTCGATTTTGGTCCACCCCGATCTTACTTGGGGAGACCTTCTAATGGGCCTCGGCGTCCCTGGGACGGTCGCAGCTCAGGCCGCGTTGCGGCTGCACGCCCGCTTAGGCGATCAGCACGGCCCTAGCGGCCTAATCATGGACATAGGGCACTGGGAAGGCAGATTGGCTGCATTGGGTATCCGGGCAACGGGTCGCGTGAGTGCGCAAACAGGCAACAGGCCTTCGTGACACCTTGCCATACTGGCCTGCCCAGCCCAGCATCCGGATCAAGGCGCGCGTGTGACGACGTGTCGAGCGTTGGTTGTCAAACAAGACTGTGGAGTCTGGCAATGACCAAGCGGATCTTTGGACTTGTCGCGATCGGCATGACGCTCGCGCCGGCGGCGCTGGCGGCGTCGCTTCAGAATGGCGACTTCCAGGATAGCTCCCCGCCGCTCGACGGTTGGCCGACCACCGGCACCGCCTCGCTCGCGACCGGCGCCGGGACCGTGAAGGCGCTACGCCTGCACGAGACCTGCGCTCCGGGCCTGAGCCGGGCGTTTCAGACGTTCGACATCCCCGTCAACGCGGCCACGCTGTCGTTCCGCTACCGCCTGACCTCGCCGATCACGCCGGGCGGGTGGCATGCTCTCGGCGCAGCCGTGAGCATGGATCGGCGTAAAGCGAAGAGACGATGACGCTCTGCGGCTTGGGTCAGGTACGTGGGTGGCCTCGCGCATGCAAGCGCTCGCGCGTAACACATGCTTACGCCTTCGGCGAAAGCATGCCACCCCGCCGATCAAGTTGCATTTCGAACATTGCGCGCAACGGTGCGACTTGAAGTACTATTCTGTGATTCCTGTATTGGAGTAGCATATGTTAGGGTATGACGCGGCTCGCGACTCCGACATTTACATTCCTTTTTTGGCGCGCCGGGGCTGCGATAGCCCTGGGACTATCGCCCCAAGCCACCGAGCGGTGGATTGAAGAGCTACGCGCGACATATGAAATGGCTCCTGGTCCATTCCTGAACGATGGCCCTCCGCTGCACGTTGCCGTTCCACTGGCCCGAGCAACACAGCAAGGACTGACCCCTCGTGTCTTAGGTGAACTCGCGGCGGCTATTGTCGATGCGCATATTGACCCCGACGATCTAGCATCTGGATGGGAGCGGGCCCGCGTACTATTGCAGCCCATCATGGAGCAGTATGGAGGGGAGTTACCGAAGTTGTGTAGGCTGGGCTGCCGAGCCCAGCAATGAGGGAATACGCCCAGGACATGCGCCAAGCGCCGGGCGTGCGATGGGACGAACACATGAACTGTCGCGGACATCCGGTATTGCCATAGGGGAGGTAGAAGTGACGGATGCTGATCAGTTCGAGCTCTGGATTCCATTTTGGCGCACGGGCGCCGAACGGATCCTTGGAATGCACAGGGCTGACGTGGACCAGTGGATCACGAAGCTCAGGGCGGAGTTAATGTATACACCTGGCCCGTTCATGAATGAGGGTCCTGAGTTCCAAGTGGCTTTGAGCTTGGCGCGGCTCACGCCAGAGGGTCCTACGAGTCGAGTTCTCGGGGACCTCACCCGCGCCATCATTGTGGCTCACCAACAAACCTCGGACCTCGACGCGGGCTGGACACTCGCGCGAACCGCACTTGCCCCGATCATGGAGCGCTATGGGGGGCGATTACCGCCGTGACGCAGGCTGGGCTGCCCTGTAAAAGTTCGCAGTTGTGATAGATCAGTTTCTGGAGCGGTTTCTGGGGTTTGAGATATTGGTGTCGTGGGGTACCCCTTAGCGGCGTCGGTTGGGTATCAGGTCTTCTTGACTCGTGAGATCGGTGATACAGTACGCCTAGCCTATCTGTGCCATGGGGACGAGGTTCGATGGATAGTATCGCCGAGCAAATCGAAGACGTCGTTTCGACAATAGAAGGGGTCGTGATCGGAGCCTCCGACCAGGAGGTAACGGAGATATCGCGGCTTTGCCCCGATAGGCTACCCGAAGGATATCTTCAATTCCTAAGATTGGCCGGCCGGAGTCCCGGGATTCTATTTCGTGGTTCCGATGCGAGGATCGGCACGATCTCCTCCAACGTCCGGTGGTTGCGGCGGCAAAGAGGAATCGATGAGGTAGCGAAGCGGATCCCCCCAGATGCGTTCCCATTTGTTGTGCATCAGGGATATACTTGCTTCTACTTTTGCGCGACGTTAGGAGATCGCTCGGCGATTTTTCGAGTACTTGGAGGGTGACTACCATGCGAAACAGATCGCACCTTCATTTGTAGAGTTCCTTCGCGATGAGATAAGAGACATCAAACTTCGGCGTTTGACGCGGGAGCAACGTGTACGGGAGCGGCGCACTATGCGTAAGAAGGGCCACCGTTGGTCGTGGTGGCCGTGGTGATTGGTTAGTTGCATAGCCCGGCATTTGGATTAGGGCGCGGGTCGGGTGGCATGGTCTCGGCGTAGCCGCGAGCATGGGTCGGCACAAAATGGGGAGACGATGACGCGCTGCGGATTGGGTCAAGTGGGTAGGCGCCTCGCGAATGGCAGCGCTCGCGCACAACACATGCTTACGCCTTCGGCGAAAGCATGCCACCCCGCCGGAGCTGATGTTGAGGTGATTAGCTATCTTGACCTCCTGGGAGCGGCACCGTGATCCATATTCCTGCTGGAGAGTTCATCCTGGGCAGTGACCGTGGGGAGGACTATGAGGGGCCGCAGCGCGTGGTTTGTTTGGGTGACTATTGGATCGACCAATTTCCTGTGACCAATCAGGAGTTCGCCAAATTTGTATTCGATTCGAAATACCGGCCCACAGGCACCTGGGATCCTCAGTCAGTTCGGAGCAAAGGGACACACCCTGTTACGGGGATCACATGGCGGGACGCTCATGAGTATGGAGCATGGTGCAACAAACGACTGCCAACAGAGTACGAATGGGAAAAGGCTGGGCGCGGTACGCAGGGACCGCGCTTCCCGTGGGGTAATCAGTGGAATGCGGCAAATTGTTGTTGCTGGGAAGGTGGCGCCCGATCAACCTGTTCTGTTGGGGCTCATCAGGCGGATAAGTCTCCGTTTGGTGTCGTGGATATGGCTGGCAACGTAAGTGAATGGTGTTCCAATGATTTTGAGTTTGATCGCTACGCTCTAATTGAGGCGACCAACCCTTCAGTAACCTCGGACTCTCAAGTTCGCGCGGTGCGAGGCGGTAACTGGCTTGAAGTCGATCGCAGTTCCTTTGAGCTTTTCAGACGCGGAATGATGAACACGGCGGCTAGCAACGGATGTGTTGGATTTAGATGCTGCCGGGATACTCCGCCGAAGTGATAGTTGCGTACGTTGGGCTGCCAAGCCCCAGCAATGAGGGAATGACGACAAAGACATGGGCCGAGCGATCGGCGCGCGATGGGACGGAAACATGAACTGTCTCGGAGATTCGCCCGGCGTGATCTGGAACACGGGTCTTGTAACGAGCGCGATGCCCGTTGCGAACGCGATGCGGGGGGAAGCTGGGCTTGGCAGCCCAGCCTACCGGACTGGCGGGAGCTTGTTTAGCCTAGCGGTGCGCCATCGGCAACGGCAGCATCAGGTGTTTCGTATCGATTATCACGGTGCACATGGGAAGGGGAGGGACGCCGATGCCACCTATTTTCAGGTAGGGCCCAGAATGTCCCACCTAGGACATGATCCGTGGTTTCATTACCATCTCCCGACGAGAGACTAGGCGGCTGAGGAAAGGCGTGCCGATGAAAATGACGAAAGCTGACAAGTTTGGGCAGGATCATTACATCCATTTGTTCGAGTCGGTGCTCCCCGAGTGGCGCATCGACGATACTCAACATCGATTGATATTCGTCGTCTTCTCCCAAGCGTTTAGCCCGATGCTCTCGCGAGAGGAGCAGCTATCAGCGTTTAGACAAATGAGTTGGACGGACGCTGAAGAGAACGCGATGCTCAAATGGAGTTCGGATGGACAAAGACTATTCAATGAGCTAGTTGAACTCCTTCAACGGACGCCGGATGTTGACGCTGCGGAGGCTTTTCTCGCCAGTCGGCAGGTGTGGCCCTGTCTGTCGGTTACTGAGACCAAGGAAGCAATCCCAAAGTTGCTGGCGCAGGCGTTTGAGGGTCGCGGGACCTATTGTGATTTTTGGGATTATGAGGCGCCGGGGGCGACCATTGTGCAACTGTTGGTCGGGTACCATCGCCCCATGGATGAGGGGCCGTTAGTGATGTAGTTGCGTAGACCAAGGAAGCAATCCCAAAGTTCCGTAGGCTGGACTGCGGAGCCCAGCATCCGGATCAAGGCGCGCGGGTTACGATGTGTTGAGCGTTGGTTGTCAAACAAGACTGTGGAGTCTGGCAATGACCAAGCGGATTTTCGGACTTCTCGTGATCGGCATGACGCTCGCGCCGGCGGCGTTTGCGACGTCGCTTCAGAATGGCGACTTTCAGGATAGCTCACCGCCGCTCGAC
>BQWY01000005.1 GCA_036984305.1 Nitrospira sp. | reverse complement strand
CGCTGGAGGAACAGCTCCGCGGCTCCACGGGCCTCGTCTCTGGTATGGCCGTGCAGGTCCAGCTCGGCAACGGTCCGGGCGTCGAGCAGCGGGTCGTGGAAGTCCCAGCGGGGAGTGCGCGGGCGGCGTTTAGGCATGGTCGATGATAACTGGTTGTCACGGGGGCACGGGGTCACGGGGTCACGGAGGCAGAGAGTCGCGGAGTCCCGGGTCAACGGGGCCATTGAGACGGCCTCCTGCCCTCACTCGCCCCCACCTTATGACCTGTGCACGCGGCCATGGGCCGCCCCGGCCGTCCCGGCCGGAACTGGTTAAACACGGATTCCACAGATTTCACGGATTCGTTCCGGCCGGATGGCCTCTCTCAAAGGAACGACTCCGCGGAATCCGTGGAATCCGTGTTTGACTTCTGCCTCACGGAGCGCTGCGGCCGCCCCGGCCGTCTTGGCCGTCCCGGCCGTCTTGGCCGTCCCGGCCGTCTGCCCTCACGCCCGCAGGCCCTCGATGATGTAGTCGAGGGACCGGCCCAGCTCGGCGGCCAGCCTTTCCTCGCTCACTCTGTCCTTGACGTTTTCAATCAGAGCCTGA
This sequence comes from Nitrospira sp., assembly GCA_036984305.1. Lineage (NCBI taxonomy): Bacteria > Pseudomonadati > Nitrospirota > Nitrospiria > Nitrospirales > Nitrospiraceae > Nitrospira > Nitrospira sp. Next base: position 7,012 of record BQWY01000005.1, on the reverse strand, counting down.
AACAGCAGCCCGTCAACCAGCGCGGTCACGGTTCGAGCCAGGTGTTCTGGTGCACCCTTCCGCAGGGATCCGTCGGACTGGGCATCCATGACTGCGGCCCTGAAGTGTCCGAAACACGCGTCCCTCTCCGACTCGGCGAGTGTAAGCCACTGCATGGCCGTTGGAGCGCTCCAATCTCCGTTCTTCAGGGACGTCCACACTTCTGGCGCGTACATGGCGTGAAAGAGCGCGGGATTGCCCAGCCCGAAGTCCAGGTAGGTACCACCCAACGCTCTGAGAGTTTTGAGCCCTCCACGGCCGCTGACCGAGTCGAGGCCGTGTTCCAGCCGGCGGAACCCTTCAGCGGCGACTGCGCCGAGCAGCCCGATGCGGTTTCCGAAGTAGTACACCAATGTCGTCCGGCTGACCGTACCGCGGCCGCCGAGGTGGCGTACACCGTCCTCCTCGATGACGCCCCGGAAGGTGAGGCTGCCCAGGCCTCCTCCTCCAGGCCGGCCCCACCCCCTGGCCAGGACCGCGATCGCGCACTCCACCAGGTCATCCCTGGTTTCCGGCCACCGCCGCTGAGGGCCTCGGTTGCGTTGTATCATGGGACTCCACCGGTCGGGATCTTGACAGACCGCCAGATTGCAGTAATAGTACACAGTGTACAATAAGCCAGCGCTGGAGGCGCGTCAATGTCAATGTTCGCGGTGTGCCGGCCCCGTGATGATCCCATGCCTGTGGGCGAGCGTGTCGTGCTCTGGCGCATCCTCGGGCAGCTGATCGTTCAGGGCCGGAGAGGGAGTGCGGAGGTCCCGCCTGCCCTGCGTCCGAAGGGCCGGCGGGAACTCATCGATCGGTGCCTGGACTGGGATGCCCTGGCTGAAGTGTTGTCCGTGGAGGAGCTGGAGAACCTGATCCGGGGCCTGGTTCTTTACAGCGGGGCGTCTGGCTGGTGCCGAGGGAGCGTCTCTCCGGTCATCGCGCTGTATTGGAAATTTGTGCGCAGAGCCCCCAGGAGGGAGCCGCGGCTGACTGGCTGGATTGTGAGGAACCGGGTAAATGAATACGACCCGTTTGGAACCATTGTGCACTTCGGTGCGATGAACCTGAGGGACTTTGAAACCGCGTGGGAATGGAAAAAGGCGATTGCCCGACAGAACATTGCCGCAGAGCGGGAGCGCCAGGAAGCCGACAGGAAGCGGGCCGCCGTGCGGGCGACCGGGCGTCTGGCCAACGCGGTACGGCGGGGTGACATCAAGGCCGTGGCCGCTCTGCTCCGCCGGGGGGCCGACCCGGTGGCTGCGCTCCCGGGACAATCCCTGGTCGGGTTCGCCGAAGCCCAGGGACGAACCAGCGTTGCGGAGCTGCTGCGCCAGCGTGGGTACCGGTGACTCTGGCTTAGGAGGAGATAGCCATGCAGTCGTATGAGTTCGAAGACATCGCCGGCACCGTGGTGTTCCGCGCCGACAACCGCTGGGTTCTCCTGGACACCGGCTCTCCGCTTACGTTCGCCGCCTGCCGGAGCTGGAATTTTCTGGGTCGGCCCCGGGAACCTGCGCCCGACATCCTCGGCGTCCTGGCTTCGGTCAGGGAACTGCTGGATCGGAGACTGGAGGTGTTGCTGGGGTGCGACCTCCTGCGAGAACTCCCGTTCGAGATCGACTGGGAGGCTCACGAGGTGCGTTTCGGGGATGCGCCCGGCAGGGGCGGGCTACGGCTGCCCCTGGCTGGCCCACAAGGCCTTCCCTTCGTTCGGGGGGCACTGGCTGGAGAGCCGGTCCGGCTGATCCCCGACACGGGTGCCGGCATCAACTATCTCGTAGCGGAGCGGCTGCGGGGTCCGGCGGCAGGAGTGCACCGGGACTTCTATCCGCTGGCGGGCCGGTTCGAGACGCCGGTACACCGCATCCCGCTGACCCTCGGTGAGAGGGAGTTCACTCCGTCCTGGGGGAAGCTCCCTCCGGTGCTCGATCCGCTGCGTCTCCTGGCGGACGGCATTCTCGGGACCACCCTTATGCGGCCCCGGGTGAGGTTCGACCTTGCCGGAAGGGAACTCACGCTGGAGGCCGCGCCGCTCGCGGTGGCTTGACAGGCCCGAGTGCCGGACACACTCTTGTTGTGCGCGGCGATTTCCCCGACTTGATGGGCCGCGCCCCCGGCGAGTGCCGGTCATTGCCATCTAAGTCGCGGCTGGCGGCCCGCGACCACGTTGCGGGCCGCCGTGTTGTTGGGGCCGCCTTTCCGGCGGCAGCATGAAGAGTGCGGGGAGAGCACCGGCTCCCTGATCCGCACGCCAGACCGTCGCCCTGCTCCCGCGCCCGGGAGCGCACGGTGGCCCAGCCGGCCGGACCTCGGGGTCCGGACCCATGCGCGAGACAGTCACTTTATCTCGAAAGGGTACCGCCATGAGCCGCTCCCAATTCCCTGTGGCCATCCCGCTCGGTATGTCCCGGCGGCCCGCCGCGGAGTTCGACATCCTTCCGGCGGAGGTCCGCGGACCGGAAGACCTGCCGTGCCGGTTCCTCATCGGCAGCATCGCGCCCGAGTCCTTCCAGCGGACGGGGGAGGGGTGGACAGTGCTCTACGTTGATCCGACACCCGATACCTGGTGTCGAATCGAGTTCAGCCCCAGCAACGGCAGACTGAGTATGAGTCTTTGCTGGCGCGGGATCCCGATCTCCGGCGCTGCATACCGGAACCACTGGCGCGTCCTGCTGGAGGGCATCTCGATGGCCCGGACAGAGGAGTGGGACAGGGAGGCCGGCCGGCGGATTCCGGCCACCTGGAACGCCGGGTACCTGGTGTCGGACCAGACGATGCCCGAGGGATACAGCCTGCCGGACGGCGGCATGAAACTGCTCCGCTGCCCCGTTCCAATCGGCCGCCTGCGGGATGCGGCTCGCGCCTTCCACGCGATCGGCACCGATCCCCGGGTGGCCTCTCCGACGATTGGTACCCTCCACTTCACCCGGACGCGCCTCCGGGTCGTGCCCGGTCGGTGTGACCCCCGGCTCGGCACACCCGCCGGGCTGGCGGATGCGTGCCTCGCCGGCCTGGGGCCGCCTCCGGTGAACATCGGAGAGCGGCGCGCAGGGGACGGGTCCCTCGTTCTCGAAGCCGATCGGGAGCACTACGTCCTTCTCCTCGTCACCTACTTCCGTGACATGGAGCGGATCCTGGGCCACCTCGCCGCGCACCAGCTGCTTGCCCCTGCCGCGGCGCGCGGCCCCCACCCGCCTGGTTACCCGGCCGGCCCCGAGCACCTGGCCCTGGTGGCGCCGGTGCTTGCGTCCGCCATGAACTGGGGCCGATGGGCGCTGCCACGTGCCGGCCTGGAGATCCACTGGAGTCCGGTGGGGAAGGAGCCATGGGAGTCCACCGATAGCGATCCGGGCCTGGTCGAGGAACTCGTCCGGCAGGCCGAAGCGGCCCAGCTGGAGTTCCTTGGCTGGCGCGGGACCAGTAACCCGGCGTGAGTGATGCGGGGTGAGGGCTGGAGGAGATCGTGAGGGTTGGGATCAGCGGCAGGCGGCCAGCGGCAACGGCCCTGGGCCGCCTGTCACAAGTGGTTGAGGAGGGGTCAATCTGCGCAATCTGCGTAATCTGCGGATCCCCCTTCCCAAATCCCGAATCCCGCACATACTCCCCCATAATGCCCTCATCCTCCCCCCTCGACCCCGACCTGCGGCTCCGGCTCGCGGCCTTCGAGGCGCTGCGCCGGCTCACCGGGGAGGAGGGCCGGGTGGTGAGCCGGGGGGAGATGACGGCGGGGTTCGGGTTCGAGGGGGAGCGGATTCCGCTGGCGCTCCGGGCGCGGGGGATCTGGAAGCCGCGGCAGGCGGAGGCGGCGCTGTCGATCACGACGGCGGCGCCCAGGCCCGGTGTCACACCCCCCTACGATGATGAGGTCGGTGGGGAAGGGTGGTTTCACTACCGGTATCAGGGGACCGATCCGGATGCCGCCGACAACCGGGCGCTCCGGCGGGCCCGCGAGCTGGGCCGGCCGCTGGTGTATTTCTATGGGCTGGAGCCCGGGTGGTACGTCCCCATCTGGCCGGTCTACGTGGTGGAGGACCGGCCGGCGGAGCTGACCGTGCTCCTGGCTGCCGACGTCACCGGCCTGGGCGATGCCCGGCTGCTGGAAGGCGGGAGCGACGCTGGGCCGAAGGAGTACGCCACCGTCACCGCCAAGCGCCGGCTCCACCAGGCCCGGTTCCGCCAGCTGGTGGTCAAAGCGTATCAGGAGCGGTGTACCGTCTGCCGGCTGCACCATCCGGTGCTGCTCGACGCGGCACATATTCTGGAAGACCGCGACCAGCGCGGCCTTCCCGAGGTGCCGAACGGCATGGCGCTCTGCAAGATCCATCACGGGGCGTACGACGCGAACATCCTGGGCGTGGACCCTGATTATCGGATTCATATCCGGAAGGACATTCTGGACGAGATCGACGGGCCGATGCTACGGCACGGGCTGCAGGAGATGCACGGGTCGCTGATCCAGGTGCCGAAGCGGGCAGTGTGGCGGCCGAGGCGGGAGTATCTGGAGGAGAGGTTCGGGAGGTGGAAGGCGGCGTGAGCACACACCATCCTAACTACGGGGATTCTTGGACGACCTGCTTGTGGTCTTGAGGGAGTTTGACGCTCTGCGCGATGGCACCGGTGGTGACGAGGTGGTCCGCCGAACGGTGGACCGTGCGCCTCTGGCCATTCTCGACATCGCGGAGTTGGTGGGAGTGCTGCCTCCTCCCTACCGCTCCGCTCTTGTGAAGGCTGGGAGGGGCCAACTGTACGCCCACCAGATAGATGCGATTCGAAAGGCTGTTTCCGGGGTGGACTTGGTTCTCGAGTCCCCGACAGCAAGTGGTAAGACGCTTTCCTTCACTGTCCCGATGGTCTTACGACTGCAAAGGGAGCAGCGTGCGCATGCTTTGATGCTGCATCCCATGAAGGCCCTTTCCAACGACCAACGGCGCCAACTGGAGGAGTTGACCACCGCGCTACCGAGCGGGTCACGGCAGATCGACTCCTGGCTCTATGACGGAGACACGGAAAGGGAACACCGTCCGCTCATTCGCAAGAGTCCCCCTGCGGTCCTCTTGACGAATCCCGAAATGCTTCATCAGTCGTTTCTGGGGTGGTGGGAACAGTGGAAAGGTTTCCTTGCAAATCTGCGCGTGCTCGTGATCGATGAGATGCACGAGTACAGAGGATTCTTCGGGACCAATTGCGCCCTTCTGATCAGACGCTTCCTCCGGAAGGTCGCGGAACTTGGAGGACGCCCCCAGGTGATCCTAGCCACTGCTACATGCGCCAACCCGATTGAGCACGCGCAACGGCTCACAGGCAGATCTGGATTCGAGCTAATCCAGTCAGCCTCTGCCCAAAGGCCACAGCGTCACTTCGCATTCATCAATCCGAGTATCCCGGACTTCAAATTTCACTCGATCTATCAATTGCGGATAGCCCGCGCTGCCCTGGCTTGCTTGAAGCAAGGTCTTGCGACGTTGGTGTTCTGTCCGTCGCGTCTGTTTGCAGAATCGGTTGCTAAGAAGGCCCAACATGACGCCGCCCAATTCGGCCTAGACCCAGGCCTGATCGTGCCGTACCGCGCCGGGTATACGAGCGATCAGCGTCGAGAGATCGAGGAGGGTATGCGGTCTGGGAAGTACTCGGTGGTGTTCTGTACAAACGCGCTTGAAATCGGCATTGACATAGGGCGACTCGACTGCTGCATTTTGGCAGGGTTCCCGGATAACGTCATGTCGGCCTGGCAGAGAATCGGCCGAACCGGCCGGGCCTGGGATCGCACCGCTTATGTTCTCTTTTACGCCATGAACAGCGCTATTGACCAGTTCTTTGCCACAAATATCGATGCTTTCTTGACCAAGCCGCTGGACGAGATCCTCGTGGGTGTTGACAACGAGGAGTTGATCGCACGGCATGTGCCTTATGTGCTGTCTGAGTCGGACTGGAAGCTAGGGGACACCGATCGCAGCATCCTTGGGAATGCATTCTTTGACGCAGCTGTGGCCATAGTAAAGGCGCAGAAGCCTGTCACTGGCCACAAGCCTTCGTATCAACGACTGGACATTCGTGGTACCCAGGGAGGCATCCTCCACCTCAAGCGGAATAAGGGTGGCCAAGAGGTCGGATCGATTTCGGAGGCTCAAAGGTTCCGGGAAGCATATGTTGGCGCGATCTACACGCACCTTGGCGAGACCTTCAGGGTTATCTCACAAGGTGCCTCGGAAATCTACCTCGAGAGCGCCGATCCCAACTTCAGGACGGAGCCAAGGTTCTGGACCGTCGTGCAGAGCACTCAGATTGTACGGGGCGTGAGGTTCCGGTCCTCAGTTGGTGTCCACTATGGCAAAGTGGCCATTTACGAGAACTTCGGCGGGTACAAGCTCATCGACGGTCGCGACGACAGTGTGGTCGAAGAGGTGAGCGCATCCGCAGCGATACGACGTGAGGTGAGAGCGTTTTGGATTGGAATCGAAGACCCGGAGGCCGTTGACCTCCGCGCCGGGATGCTCACCGAGTCGCTTCGCGTGATTGAGCAGTTCCTGCGAATTGGCTCGCCATTCGTGATCCCTTGTGATCGACATGACATGGCCACCCTAACGAGTACTGGAACACCCACCACGGTTTACCTGCACGAGACGGTCCCCGGGGGGATCGGAATTGCCGAGAAGATGTTTGACGTGTGGAGCGGGGTACTTGAGCGCGGTGTATCGCTCGCCCAGGCCTGTGACTGCAGCGATGGCTGTCCGCGCTGTATTCACCCTCCTCGATACCGTGCCAGCGACGCCGGTGCGCTTAGGAAGGGTTTAGGATTCAGCCTGGCGCGGGAGCTTCTGAGTATAGGTCAGAGTGTGGCCGAAGAGGTCTTTGACCCGGTGACGCAAGGGTGGAGACTCCGTGGCTGATCCAAATGCCGAAGCAGGTAGGATCGCGACCGAGGCGGGAGTATCTGGAGGAGAGGTTTGGGAGGTCCGCCGCGTGAGGGGGCTCGGCCTAAGTGCGG
>BQWY01000004.1 GCA_036984305.1 Nitrospira sp. | reverse complement strand
CGTTAGGCATCCGCATACGGTTCTATATGAATGCTGCCGCGCTGCGAACGTTGGCGTTCCTTGTAGTGGGCGCCTCGAGCCATCTGCAGGCTCAGCATGACTCGACCTGCGTAGGTCAGCTTCAGGACACAACACATATTTATGACGAGAGTGACCTCGACTCCGTATTACAGGTGCGGCAGTCCCCCTCGTCGTCGCAGCTGGCTAATCGCAAGGTTGTTAACGCACGGTCCGAAGTTGAATTTGTTATTGGCAGAGATGGTCGAGTAGAGCCCTGCTCTGCCCACGTCATTCAGGAGACCGACGCCCGATGGTCACAGACCGTGATCACGGCTTTGAAACACTTTCGCACCACCATTGGCCGGCATAACGGATTGCCCGTCCGGGTGCGCATACGCCAGACTTATAGCAAACAGGTGTCCCCATAAGCGGATGCCTAACACGCGCTTCGAGCGGTCAACCGCGCCCGGCTACCCGCTGGACGCCACCATATGCTGAGCGCGGTTGCCGCTCAAGCGCAAACCGTTAGGCGGCCAACCAAGACCATGCGAGTCCACAAGTATCCAAGGCTGTGGCTGGTTTGCAACCTGCTGCTGTCGGCACTCGTCGTGCAGCCCGCCCCCGCTCAAGAGTCCAGCCCCCGACCGGTGAAGGTCCGGCGTGGCATGTTCCAAGTCGAGTGCCAGTACGGGCCGGCTGATTCCGCGCGAAACGGTATAGCACTGACCTTTGGCACCGATGTGGTCGCTGCTCAGGAAGGAGTCGAGCGCGCTCTGCGAAGGGGACATTTGCGGATCAAACGGGCGCAGGTCGCCATGTGGACCCTCGCTCCCGTTGACCGCTGGCCCCAAGGACCCCTCGGTGACCCCTGGCGCGCCTACCCCCACCCCGGAGTGTTCGCGGATCTCATTCTTGGAATGCGAGGTGACTCGGTGGTCGTCCTGGGTGTGACGCAGGCGCTTTGCGCGTCCTCCCCCGGTGCGCCTGATTCGACCGTCGCGATCGCCCGACAACTCGTCACCGACAGCATCACCAGCGTGCTAACCCGGGGCCGGCCTCATTGACGTTGTTGGCCCCCCAACATGCGCTTGGAGTTGTCATACGCGCTCGGCCACCAACCAAGGCGGATATTTGGTAAGCGTGTACGCCACTCAAGCGGGATCCGTTAGGTGGCTGCCCGGGATTATCCCATGCTCTTGATGCTTAAGAATCTTCTTTTCACTGTACTCGTGCCGGGAACCGTGTTCGGCTGGGGTCCCTACTGGGTGCTCACGGCTGGCGGACGATCAATGCCACGGACCGGGGGATGGCAACTCGTTCCTGCCGCACTCATTGGCGTCCTCGGTCTCGCCATCTACGGCTGGTGCCTCTGGGATTTCGCCATTGTTGGCCGGGCCACTCCGTTCCCCTTGGATCCACCCAGGCAATTGGTAGTCCGTGGCCTTTACCGCTACGTGCGGAACCCGATGTACATCGGTGTCTTCTCCGTCATCCTGGGCTGGGCCATCGCGTTTCGATCACTGGCTGTTGCGGAATACGCGGTCGCCGTCGCCGTAGCGTTTCACATTGTGGTGTTGGCGGTGGAAGAGCCGTTTCTACGGACCAAGTTCGGCACGGCGTACGCCGAGTACTGTCGGCACGTACCACGTTGGCTGCCTGGACGGGCTTGGCCTGCCACCTGACCGGCGCTTGCTGCCGGCGAGACCAGGGTGGTTCGGCCGCCGTGAGGTACTCTTTATCCAAGGACTGCGGCGGCCTCACCTGGCCTCGCGGCAGACGCGCAGGTGGTTAGCCCGCAGCGTTCTTCGTCTACCCCCTCACTACGCGGCCATGTCGCGAGTCAAGGTGACGTCGTATGGCTAAGCTCGTGTTTGGCATGAATCAGTCCCTGGATGGTTACGTCGACCATATGGCATTTGCGCCCAGCCCCACCCTCTTCCGCCACTTCATCGAGGAAGCCCGGAATCAGGCCGGCAGTGTCTACGGCCGTGTCATGTATGAGATCATGCGCTACTGGGACGACGAGCACCCGGAATGGACTGCCGAGGAACAGGCCTTCGCAGCAGCATGGCGCAGCCAGCCCAAGTGGATCGTTTCGCGCACCCTGAAGTCCGTCGGCCCCAACGCCACACTGGTGGCCGATGACCTTGAGGGTGCGATCCGAGAGCTGAAGGCCACCCACGAAGGCGAGATTGAAGTGGCTGGCCCACGTGTGGCGCACAGCCTCACCGCCCTCGGTCTGATCGATGAGTATCGTATCTACTTGCATCCGGTTGTCCTGGGTCATGGTACACCCTATTTCGCCGGCCCTCGGCCGCCGCTACGTCTGCGCACAATCGACCGGATTGACCAGGATGTGCTGCGCTTGACCTACGGTTCGCCTGCCGCGAGCTAGCTGGCGTTTCCAGCTGGCGGGCCGATGCTGCCGCCACCGGTGAATTTCCCAGCCACCTGGCGGTCGCGCTGTGGAAGCGTAGGCTTGTGAGGAAGCGGGGCCTCGCGCCAACGCTGAAACGCACTTCGTTAGCCCGACCTGATCAACTCCCCAGGTGAGGTGCAATGCGAACCACCATCTTAGCCTCCGTTGTAGCGCTAACGGCCGCGTGCGCCTCGACTCCGTCCTATGTCGGGGACTACGCTCCAAGTGCGTACCGCGCAGCATCCTATGACGGCGCGGTGACCGACGAGCCCTCCCTGTTCAAGTCAGACACCGACGTATTGTCAGATTCCGCAATACGCCGGATCCTGGCGTTTCGCTTCACGCTCCCGGAGAGCAGCCGCGTCGCAGTCCTGCATCTCGGCGCACGATCGGTGGGGTCCTATCGTTGGGCTACTCCATCTCCGGCCACCGACACGCTGCTCACGGGCTTCCTCGCGGCCCTGCGTGCGTCCCCACGAGTGCGCACAGTGTCGCTCCTGCCGGCCCTCCTGGTCCCTGTCCGTCGGACGGTCGGTTACCTGCGCGAGGCGGCTGCCCGTTACCAGGCTGACCTCCTCTTTGTCTTCAGTACTGATTGCCAGACGTACGAACGCTATCGCATCTTCGCGGCCAACGAGGTCAAGGCCACTTGCATAGTCGAAGCCGTTCTCATAGACACACGCACCGGGATCGTCCCATTCACAGCCAATGCCTCGCGTAGCTTTGAGACCCGCAAGACCCATGATGATACGAACTGGGCCGAAACCGTTCGCCGGGCTGAGCAGCAGACGATCGGGCAAGCCCTCGCCGAGATCGGCGAGCGGACGGCCGCCTACTTGCAGGCTGAACGATGACGCTCAGGTCGGCCTGACCTGGGCTTGGAGCTGTCCGGGACTCCATTGCACGGGTTCCTTGGCGGCGGTGTGTTCCAAGAGGCATGCTAGGGCATCCTAAGTTAGCCCGGACGGTGAACCGCGGCAGCCAAAGCGCGATCCGTTAGACTGCCGCCAACAGGGGGGCAATGAGCCCGCTTGATCACCACATCAGTCCCCGCTTTCGCGCCTCAAAGGCCTCTCCAGGCGCCTTCGGTGACTGGGTGGACATATGGGAGGACAGGATCTGGGGTTGGCAGCTTGAGCATGCTGAGAGGCTCCTAGGTCAGGGCCACGACGCTGCGTTTGCGGCACTCCACCTAGCGGTTGCCTTCGTCGAACCATATGAAGTCTTTCGTGCCGGCGAATCTAGCGATGGCAAGTCACGGCGCTTCTTCAAGTCAGGATTCTCGCGCATCTTCAACGCTTCGCAGCCACCGCTCACGCCCGCCCAGCTCGATGCCGCCGCCGACGCACTCTACACTGAGGTGCGTTGTGGCCTGTTCCACGGCGGCATGACGGGCACCAAGGTCTACGTAAGCAACGCGGTCTCGGGTATTGAAGTCCAACTCGCTCCGTCTACGAATACTGTGCGCCAGATCCTCCTGAACCCCGAATCCTTTGTTCGCGGTATCGTTCGCGAGTTCCGGCAATTCGTCGCGCGCCTCCGCAATCCCGCCGATCCCGAGTATCTCGCGCTCAAGGCTAACTTCGAGAAAGCCTGGCACCTCGTCCATGCTGGGAAAGTCTCACACCAGCCCGGAGCAGTCTAACAGCGAAATGGAGCCGACGGGCGGTCGCCCGTTTCTGCACTCGCGGGGCGAAAGGCTTCCGGTTCTCAGATAGGGAAGTGATGTTGGTGTACATCGGGAATGACGCCCGCGGCTCATTGCGAGGCCGTTGAGCCGCACACGGCTGTGTTGAACTCGTAATTCCGTTGTAACCCCCGTGACATCTCCGGCGAGTAGGCTGATTGGGTACGGAGATCTCCATGAACATCAGAGCCCAGCTGTATATCGCAGCAACCCTGTACGCCCTTGCTGGCCTGGGGTTCCTCCTGGCCACTCCGGTAGTCGCAACAGACGGCCCCGTACCGGTCACCGCCATTACTTTCTGGTGGTCACGAATGCACCCTCAGAGTTACGCTCCGGTGGCGCTTGAGGGGGCCGAGTTCTTTGTCCTTCCGAATCCTTCACGTCTTTGCGTTGAGCCGGAAGCCCCCTATGCCGCATTGCAGATTGCCCTGTCATTGCCTGCACGCGATTCCATACTTGCCCGCGTAGTCGAAAGAGGCTCGGCAGCTGGCCGCTTATACGGGCTTCTTGGCATGACTTCCACCCACGATTCTAGGCTTCAGAGGTATTTGGAAGAGCTCGGCGCTGACTCTACGACGGTACGCATTGTGATTTGGGATGGCACTGACTATCGGGTAGGTCGTGCGAGGCTCGACACGCTTGTGTCATTGCCAACTCTTAGCGCCTGGCTAGCTCATTTCGTACTATTACCTCATTCCAGGTGTTCCACCTAATCCGGTGTGGTAGCTTCCAAGGGGTTCATGGCCAGCGATTCCACTGCGTCGCCGTCCGGCCAGGCGCGATACCCCCTGCACCGCCCTTGCTGATCAACCTGGCCGCGGCTGCGCCACACCTCACTCAGCGGGCGTCAGGCTATTCCATGAGGGTTCGGCTGGCCCGGAGAGTCGTCGCATTGGGCACCGTGCTGGCTGCAGGCTGCCTGGCCGGGGGCGGTTCCCGCGCCCCGTCGCCCCTGCCCGATTACAGCGCTCCGCTCACTGCGGCCATCCTCGCGGCCCCTTGGGAGAGTGATGGAACGCTCGAGGCCCTGTGCCGCTTCTGCCCGGAGATCTTCGTTGAACCCGCCTTGGCATACCTGAAAGCACCGGGATTCGTTGTCGACCCCGATCGATTCCCCCGGGCCATGACGATCTCCCAGGCGGTCCTGGATCGCGTTCCCACTCCTAAGCACCGGTTCATCGCGAAACGAACAGTGGGAGCCGATCCAGCGGACAGCACTCGGACGGTGGTTCGCATTGGCGTATTGGACCGTGCTCCCGACCACTCGGTTCTCACCTTCTACATGTTTGTCATCGGCGGATCCGTGGCCAATGCCTGGATCATCATCAACGCCGTTCGGCACGCCGACGCAGAGTGGCATGTCTCTGTTACATCGTATGAGACCATGTAAGAGAGTTGCCCGACCGGTGGCTGTCGCTGCGCTAATGAGGTCCCAATGAAAGCAGCCGATCTTGACGGACAGAAGGTTCTGTTGCTCATGATCGACAGATCCGAGATGGACGAGACCGGTCTTGCGGCGGGCACCGCCCGATGGACGGACGGATGCCTTGAGGTTGTCCTTCCTGGCAGCGCCGCGGTCGTTCAGGTGCGATCCGTCGATGTCGAACACGGTGGGTTCCCGCCGGATCGGCTGAGTGATCTGATCTCGACCAAGGCCATCATGCACCTGGTGGAGGAGTGTGCGGAGGGCGCTTCGTGGTGCGTCCCAATGTTCATTAGCCGCATGCCGGAGCAGGTGGAGACCCTTACCTGCATCTTTGCGGGCATGGCCAGCCGGGCGGACGACGTGATCCGGCTGATGATGCCACCCAAATGGCCCAACGGGGAGTAGCCCATGTCTCCCGGGACCCGATGCGGCGTCTGCCGGGCCGTCCACTCGGCAGCTAAAGGCCCACCGGTTTCGGGGGCCATCCTGAGGATCCGAGACGCCTCATGCTCCGTCCCTGGCTCATGGTTCTGGCTGTGGTTTCCTGCACCACCTGTGGCACCGAGTCTCGGTCCACTGGTCAGCTGGCCGCCAGCACCGAGCCGATCGCCAGTCTTCGCGAAGCCGACGCGGTCGCGCTTCTAACGGCCGTCCTGGATTCGCTGCCACGCTACGGCGGCATGGACCTGGCGTATCTGGATCCTCGGGCCTGGCGTCTCGACCCGGAGAACGGGCGGCACGAGAGTCCCGAGCCACCCCGGGACTTGCCGGCCTGGATGGTCAACACCCTCCTCTCCTCCGGCAAGTTCGCCGGGCTCTGTCGAGCAGACGCCGAGGACCGCTGTGACGTCCCTCGCGAGGCCGGCATCTTTCAGTTCACACCACCGTGTCGCCTCAACCATTCGGATACGGTGGCCGTCGGGGTCAGTGAGGGGTACATCCGTCCACTGGATGACACCGGCCCATGGGTAGGCTTCGGCGCCACCAGCTTCGTTCTATTGCTGCGCAGGGGAGATGGCTGGGCCGTTGTCGATATACGCCTTCAGGTCATCTCTTGATGCCCCCTGACCCGGCCTTCTGGTTTCCGAGGGGCCCAAAGGCGCCGCGTCCTCGCTTCGGCAACCAGGCACCCACGCCTTTGGCTGGCAACGCTCGACGAACCACATGACCCGCGCCGCTCTGCTTGCCTTGTGTCTTCTCGCCCCTGCGGTCCAGGCCCAGGACCTCCTGCCTGGCTCCCTTGAGGAGGAAAGAGCCGTCTACGCTGCCGTCCGCGCGGTATTCGATATCCCGGAGGCCGAGCCCTACTTCTATCTCGGCACTGTCTCGGGCCGCCCACGGAAGTTGGCCCCCGGCGGAGACACCCCCGTCGAACGGCTCGACGCCTGGCTCGAGGACCAGGCGAGCGACACGGTACGAGTCACCGAATTGCTGACACACCTTACGCGTCCGTTCGTCGCTGTCCTGCCAGCCACCGATGCCGGCTGGCGGGCGTTTCGTCAGGCGCACGGCCCGCACGCGAGGATCATTGTGCTCTCTCGTGTCGGCTTTGATTCGACCCGGACGCAGGCCGTTCTCCGAATCTCGGACGTGTGTGGAGGCCGGTGCGGTGACAGGATGACCGGGTTTACTCTACGGAAGGACTCCACCGGTTGGCACGTAACCGGACGGAGTACGCTTGTTGACTGACGCCGCCCTCGGCGTACCAGCGTGGTACGTCCTTCATCCACGTCGCCTGCTTTGCGACATTGGTCGAAGGGCATCAGGGCGAGAATAGCCCACCATCACGAAAAAGCAGGCGAGCAGCGCCTGAAGCCCCCGGAGGGTGATGTTCAGCGCCTTGCCGCCCTTGCAGGCCGCCTCATGGAGAACCGTGCCTGGTCGCTGGCGTTCCGTCGGACCAATCAGCCACTCCGACCAGGAACACAAGAATGTGTGGCAGCCCTTCCAGATCTGATGGATCCCTCGACGAGAAATACCAGTATGGAGCCGCCATCACCGGCGAGCCCGCCGCGCCGGCCCCCCAATCCTCGGGCGCCACGCCGGCAGCCAGGAACATCAGGTGGGGCGCGTTGTGCTCTCCCTGATCGGTCAGATAGGCCCCCTTTGCCATCATGTACTCCATGGCTCCGTGGTCGAGGCCTGGCACCTCCCGGTTCGCGAACGCCGTTCTCAATGCCGCAACGACCTCTTCCTTGGAACGGCCGGCCATCGTCATCCGGCTGCGTAACAGGACAATCGGCACCAGGAAACGGGCAGCCTGCGGGTTCATGCAATCTGGAGCCCGTATCTTCGGATTCCAGAATTCAGGCCAGTCGAAGGCAGCGAGCCAGCTTCTGGCCACGAAACAGACGAACCCGTTCCTGCCGCGGACTGCGCTTTCGTACCCCTGGCGCCCGAGGACCAGGATCGTGGCGCCGTGGGAGATTGAGTCGGGAGCGGCGCTTCGCGCCAATGCGATTTCCGCATCCTTGCCCATCAGGTATTGCTCGACCGGCCCCATGGTCGGGTACTCGTCGGACTGTGCGACGGCGTTCGCCCCTCCACCACCCAGGGCACTGACCACCGCAAGACAGATTGTCAGCTCGGTAACTCGCCTCATGTTCCCCCTCGCTCCTTCCCGTGTTCGGCCCAGCGTTCGATGGCGATGCTGCGCCGGTGCATTCGCGTGACGGCCGGCCGCCTGGCCACACCTTGCTACTTCATCGCCAGCACGTGCTGCACGAACTGATCGACCGCGATCTCGGTGCCCTGGTAGAAGCCCGAGGCCTTGTTCTGCTCCAGGTCCCCTTCGTTCCGGTGCAGCGCCGTAAAGACGTAGCGCGTCCCGGTGCCCACGGGCTCCATCGTCACGATGGCGGTGATCGGGATGTCGTCAAAGACGGCCGGCCGATAGCCGGGGAACAGCATGGAGGTCCAGACGAGCCGGGCCATCGGCACAGCGTCCAGGAAACAGCCGAGGTTGGAAATCGCCGGACCGTCTCCCACGGCGATGTCGATGCTGAAGATGCCGCCAGGCCGCGGGTCCAACTCGGCCCGCACGACCCGCCCCCAGGGCCTGGGCATGTACCACTCCTTGAGATGCTCCGGGGTGGTCAACGCTTCCCAGACGAGCCGCGGGGGAGCGTCGATGAACCGCTCGATGGCGAAATCCAGTTTCGGATCGAAGGCGAAGTGCCGGCTCATGAGTCTGCTTCCCTTTCCTTGAGTTGTGTGACGTATCGGTCGAACCGGTCCAGCCGGGCTTCCCACGTCCGGCGGCGCGCGGTCAGCCAGTCTTCCACCACCTTGAACCGCTCGGGGGCGATCTCGTAGGTCCGCACCCGCCCGCGCTTGGTCGACTTCACCAGGCGGCTCTGTTCCAGCACCGAGAGGTGCTGCACGAACGAGGGGAGCTGCATGTCGAACGGGGCCGCCAGCTGGCTGACCGTGGCGGGCCCGGCAGACAGTCGCTCCAGGACTTTCCGCCGGGTCGGGTTGGACAGGGCGTGAAATACGGCGTCGGCCGCCGCGGATTGAACCATTTCCACCTTCCCTCTGCTCGGGTGTGCCGATCGGCTGGAGGGATCCTACAACCGGGCAATACTTCTGTCAATACCTAAGTATTGCCGGACCCGGGAGCGCCGCCCCCCCACGGGGAGACGGGATCTCCGGCGACGGGCTGCAGGCAGCGTCAGGCCGCCCCCCCTTGCCAGCCGTCCGCCTCGGCGGCACACTCCCCCTGACAGGCCGGATACCGGGCCGCCGCTCCCTTCCCTCGGGAGCCAGACGCCAACTCATCAGGCCGCACCGGGACCTCATGCGCTTTGCTACCCTCCGAGTGAGCATGCTCCTCCTGGTCGGAGCCGGATGCTCCACCGGACCAGGAAAGATCACCGGCGCCACCGCCTGCCAGGGGACGGCCGAGGCCACCGTTGGACCTGGCTTGACGCCCATTTTCAGCTGGGTACCCCCTTGCACGGTAGGTTCCCTCCGGGTCCAGGATGCTTCCGGGCGCGCGACGTGGTTTCTGGGCGATTCCGGATCCCCATTGATTCCGCGCAACGGGATTCGAAGCCCGGTTCAGTACGGCGTAGTACCTCCGGAAGCCGAAGTCATCCCGCTCATAGGTGCCCTGAAACCCCTGGTGGCGGGAACCGAGTACTGGCTCATATTGCGGGTGGGGGATGATCGCGGCGGTGGGCACCTGGTGGACACCGCATCCTTTGTTCCCTGAGTACACTGCGCGTCAGGCCGCGAAGGCAGTGCGCCTCCACGAAGCCACCGAGAGCAGGTATGTATGCGGGAGTTCGCACCAGCCGGTATTCGCGCCAGGCTGCGCTTCCATGATCTGCCGGGTCGC
>BQWY01000003.1 GCA_036984305.1 Nitrospira sp. | reverse complement strand
CAAACGGATACGCCCAGGCCCAGCGCGGCGTCGCAATCGCGATCAAGTCGTAAGTGCGGTAGGTCTCAACGAAACCACGAAGGTCCAGCAGCTTGAAGAACCCAAATACGATGAAGAAACCCGCCATGAAGTTGCTCATCATGTCCTGCATATCGAACCGACCGGCCCGAATTCCGACGAGCAGTGTCACTCCTGCAATGAAGCCAACGATCAACACCAGCGGAAAGAGGCTCTCCTCCTGTGCATCGCTGATTGTGTCGGTGGCGCCGGTCGCGTCGTTCCCCTCCTCCGCTTGACCAAGCCGAAAGAGATCGTAGTCACCGGCGGTACGAACGGCGGAGCGCAACGCATCTTCATCAATCGGCGTTTCCAGCATTACCGTTGCTCGCGGTGGAGACAGTGTGACCTCCGCACTTGCAACGCCAGAGATAGCCTCAAGCGCGGTGCGAATCTTCGTGGCACAGGCTTGGCAGTGCATTCCGGTGATCCTAAACTGCGTCTTCTCCATATTTCGTGTCTCTCCAGCTCTTGGCCGCTTTCAATCGACCAGATGATATGAACTTGCATGAACGCCAAATCGCAGATCCTAGCTCGGAGGCGTAGCCGTCGATGGAGTGCCAGGATGATCGTTCTCAATGGTGTTCGACGTTGGCCAAACGGCCTTGCCTTCGCGCCTCATGTCACCAAAGCGCTTGTAAACGAAGAAGATCGCCGGGAACACCAACAACTCGCCGAAGAAACTCGTGGCCAGTCCGCCAATCATGGGGGCGGCCAACCGCCGCATCGTGTCTGCGCCTGTCCCCTCCGCCCACATCAGTGGAACGAGGCCCATGAACGTCGTTGCGACCGTCATGGTCTTGGGACGAATTCGCATGACCGCGCCCTCGTGGATTGCTTCCCAGAGGTCTCGCAAATGACGCATCTTCCCCTTTGCCTTGAACGTGTCATAGACGCTATCCAAATAAAGGAGCATCACGAGATTTGTCTCTGCATCCAGACCGGCTAGGGCGATCAAGCCGACAACGATGGCCAACGACATGTCGTAGTCTAGGAAATAGAGAAACCAGAACGCGCCCGCTAGCGTATAGGTAAACGTGACCAGTGTAAGAATGGTCCGGAACCAGGATCGTGTCCCAACATACAGCAGGAAAATAATCGCGCCGAGTGCGGCAGGCACGGCGACTGCCAATCGACGATTGGCTGACTGGATGTACTCGTATTGGCCAGACCAAACAATATTGTATCCAGCCGGCAAGGGCACGGTGTCACGTACGAGAGCCTTGGCGCGATCGATCCACCCGACGATGTCGGATGTCGTCAGGTCCACGTAGATCCACGCGGTCTTTCGTGCATTCTCGCTCTTGATCATTGGCGGGCCGGGGACGATCTCCACGTTGGCGACTTGAGCGATGGGAACCTGAGCACCCGAGGGCGTGGAGACGAGCGTCCGCCTTAGCGCGGGAAGATTGTCGCGAAGTTCACGCTTATACCGCAGGTTAATCGGATACCGCTCCAGCCCTTCGACCGTCCAAGTGACGTTCATTCCGCCCATTGCAGAAAGAATCACATCCTGGACATCGGCCACGGTCAGGCCGTATCGAGCAATCTCGTCGCGGTCGATGTTGAAGTCTGCGTATAGGCCCCCGACGGTCTTCTCTGGGTAGGCGCTTAAGGTATTCGGCAGGGTCCGAACCTCGGCCGCGATGCGTTCAGCCAGATCGGAAAGCACGTCGAGATCGTCACCCATGATTTTGATGCCTACAGGCGTCTTGATGCCCGTTGACAACATATCGATTCTCGTCTTGATTGGCATCGTCCAGGCGTTGGTTAAACCGGGGAATGCCACCGCCTCGTTGAGTCCCGGGACGTGTTCTTCACCATCGCCGTATCCGTAACATAACTCATCGATTGTGATTGGCCGTTCTTCCGGCCAGAAGGTCGAAAGACCGCTCCAGTCTTTGGTCCAGGCTGGCAGGAATCCAAACCAGCGGTCAAATCGTCGTTTCCGCCACTTTTGACGGTCGGGCTCCAGCATAATGGTCGTCTCGATCATGCTTAATGGCGCGGGATCGGTGGCCGTCTCAGCTCGACCGATCTTGCCAAACACGTGATGCACTTCCGGGAAGCTGGCGATGATCGCGTCCGTCTGCTGGAGCAACTCTCGCGCCTTGGTAATGCTGATGGCCGGATCTGTCGTCGGCATGTACAGCAGATCGCCCTCATCAAGTGGCGGCATAAACTCACGACCCAAGCCAGGGAAGGTAGCATCGAGACGCGGAAACCATTTCGCAAACGTGGATCCCACGAGCGGTACCCGGCTTGTCCCCATCAGGGGAAAGAGGCCGCTGAACGCGAAAAGGATCGCCATCAGAATCAACTTCTTGCGATGCTGCATGGCGAACGAGAAGAACGGGTTATAAAGCCACTGCAAGACTTTGCTGATTGGATTAACGCGTTCGTGAAATATCTTCTGCGGCACAAGGAGCATTCCCGCAAGAATGATCCACGCCAGCATGATCCAATGCCGATACCGGTCATACGCACCGAGCGGCGCAATCCAAATCAGGGCAGCCGGCATAAACATCACGCCCAGCGTAATGGAGAGGTTCCTCCGCCATCCCCACTCTTTCGGCAATACACGGGACGTAATCAGCGACAGCATCAGCACCGGGATAATAGTGATCGCGAGCACCGATGCAGCTGCCATGGCGAATGTTTTTGTGAACGCAAGCGGCTTGAACAGGCGTCCACTTTGCTCGCCTAAGACGAAAATTGGTAAGAAGCTCACGGTGATAATCAACAGTGAGAAGAATAGAGTGGGCCCAACTTCCCGAGCGGCCTCAATAATGAGCTCAGCGCGAGGACGATGTATCGGCGTGCGCCCAGCCGCCAGTTCCTCCTTGATTCGATCTTCTTCACGGTCCAGATGCTTGTGCGAGTTCTCGACCATTACAATGGAGCTGTCTACCATGACACCGATGGAGAGTGCGATGCCCCCCAGGCTCATGATGTTTGCATTGATGCCCATCCAGTGCATGATGATTAATGCGCATAAAACGCCGGTCGGGAGGACGAAGATAGCAACCAGCTCACTTCGCGCGTGCAGCAGGAAAAGGATGCAGACAAGCCCGACGACGATCATTTCCTTGATCAGCGTATGAGTCAGCGTCTCCACCGCGCGCTCGATCAGGCCGGACCGGTCGTATTCCGTCACCACGTCCACGCCCGGCGGAAGTCCCTGTTTCAATTCGTCGATCTTGTGCTTAACGTTGCGGATCACCTGAAGCGCGTTCTCGCCAAATCGCATCACGACGATGCCGCCAACGACTTCTCCCTCACCCGCGGACTCAGCCAGGCCACGCCGCATTTCGGGCCCAAGCCGCACTTCGGCAATATCCCTGAGATAAACTGGCGTTCCGCTTTCGGTTGCGCGTATGACGACCCGCTCCAGATCATGGATGCCTTGCTGAGCCCGGACTCGATCGATCGGAATGCCGGCTTCCCGCGCCTCCTTCACCTGGGCCGGAGTCAACGAGGCGATATATCCCCGGCCGCGGACCATGTATTCCGTCTCTGACATCTCCAAGACGCGGCCACCCACGTCATTATTCGAGCGCTGGATGGCCATTTTCACCTGATTGAGCGGGATGTTGTAGGCCAGCAACCGGTCCGGATCGACCACGACCTGGTATTGCCGAACAAACCCGCCAACGGCTGCAACCTCCGAAACGCCATCGAGCGCCGTCAATTCATACCGGAGGTACCAGTCCTGAAGGCTGCGCAGTTCGGAAAGGTCAAACTCTGCCAATCTCAGATCGGTTTCGCCATCCCACGGACATTTACCTCCGTGCTCGAACATTCGGACTCGTTCAAGCCGATCGCGAATCTCCTCGGGGGCATCCTCACGGGTTGCATACCATTGACCCGGTTGTTCCGGGTTCTGGTACATTCCGTTGGGATGTTTGGGGCAGTAATAGCCGTTACGAACCGAGTACTCGTAGACCCATCCGACGCCGGTCGCGTCAGGACCGAGTTGCGGCGTCACACCTTTCGGTATCCGGCCGGCGACGTAGTTCAGATACTCCAGGACGCGCGACCGCGCCCAGTAGATGTCGGTTCCATCCTCGAAGATGATGTAGACGAACGAGTACCCGAACATCGAATATCCGCGGACGACCTTAGCATACGGAACTGCCAGCATCGCCGTGGTCAACGGATAGGTGACCTGGTCCTCGACGACCTGTGGCGCCTGACCTGGGTACTCGGTGAAGACGATGACCTGGACGTCGGACAAATCCGGGATCGCGTCGACACGGATATTGAAGACCGTCCAGATGCCGCCTGCGACGACGAACGACGTGAGGATGAGTGTCAGGAACCGATTGCGGCAACAGAATTCGATGATTCTTGCGATCATGGTGCTGGGTGTCCCCTACTTTGTTTCCAAGAGTTTGCCGCAATCGAGCATCTTGAAGCCGTAATAGGGGTTGGCTTTCTTCTCAGTTGTCTGAATCCAATCGGCCTTGGCCATCGGGCAACGGTAGATGAAAAGCTTGGGCCACCGATTCGAGTCGGGACGCTGGTGCGATATCACTGTTCGCATTGCGGCGCTCAGTTGTGCAAACTGCGTGCGATCACTGGATAGGTCGGCGCCTCGCACCTTCAACGCAGCCGCATGAACGGCATTGACGCTGTCGAGCAGCTCTTTCTTGCCCGGCGGGGCTTCCCTTTGGAGCGCATCCCGCAATTTCTCACTCGCGTCCACGAGGCCGAGCGCGTGAAGGGCAACTTCCGCCGTTCTGTCGCGGGCAAATCGCTCCTGAAGTGCCAAGTAGTGCTCCATGAGGTAATCCACCTGCTGTGCGACGGACGCGCCCCCATCCTCCAGACCGACAATTCGGTTTTTGGGCAGAAGCTGCATCGCGCAGATAGGACAATTGCCCGGCTCGTCGCTTGTGGTGCGATCCGGATGCATCGGGCACACAAATTGTCTCTTCGCTGGCGTGGCTTTCACGAGTCTTGCGGCCCATTCCACTTGTTCAATGGGTTTGAGTTTCATGCCGCAAGTCGGGCAACGACCTTCGTCGTGAGAGAACTGCCAGCATTCATGCATGGGGCAGACGAAACGGGCATCGGACGGGATGGATCGGCCGACATCCGCGGACACTGCCGACGGTGTTGCATCGGCAGGTAGTTCGCCGGACGGGCTACTCTTGGCCATCGCCTCGCCGAGCCATGGGCCGCGGAAAGCGGCCATCGGCTCTCCGCATTTGGGGCAATCGACCTGCCGGTCACTCGTCTGCGCGGAGTGTTTTGGATCTCGACACGCATACAGTGCGTGGAACGGTTCCAGCTTGCTGCCGCAGACCGGGCAATCTCCGGGCGACTCTGAGAAGACATGCGGGTGCCTCGGACATGTATATGCAACATCCCCGCCACCCGCCGCAAGCTGAGCACGGGCCCATTCAAGCTCGTCTATCGGTTTGAGCTTCATTCCGCACCAGGGACACTCGCCCGGCTCAGCGGAGAAGTAGGCTCCGCGATTCGCCGGGTCCGTTTCATCGGGATGCCGGTCCATCGGGCATGCGTAATTCGCATCAGCCGGAACAACCGAGGGCTCGGAGGCACTGGGCATGCTATATCCTTCGTCATGCGAATGGGCAGCCATGTCTGTCGGCGCGGTTGTCGCGGACGTTTGAGTATGACCGCCATGGGGCTCCGTCTGGAACATTTCATGCGCCGCAAGTTTCTTCGGCGTTGCCTTGCTCGGCTCCATCATCTTTGCGACGGCTTCCTTAAGCTTGCTTTCCGAATCCAGCAGGAATTGCCCCGACGTGACCACGACGTCTCCGGGCTCAAGGCCGAGCAGTACCTCGACGGCGCCACCTTCGCCTTCGACGCCGACCTGAATGTCGCGCGGCTGATACTTACCCTTGCCGCGATCAACGAACGCCACCTTTCGCATGCCGGAGTCGATGAATCCTTCTCGGGGGACCAACACGGCATCGTCCTTGAGCAACCCTTCAAGGACCACGTTGGCATACATATCAGGCTTGAGTTCAAGAGTGGGATTCGGGAATTCGAGTCGAACCTTGATGACGCGCGTCTGCTTCTGCAAATAAGGGTAGATGTAGGTAACTTCGCCTCGAAAGACCTTGTCGGGGATGTACGGGAGCGCCATAGTCGCGGCTTGGCCGACATGGACCCACGGAAGCTGATACTCGTAGACGTCCACATAGACCCAGACCCGGGACAGGTCGGCAATGGTGAAGAGCCGCATGCCCGGCATGATGCGCATGCCTTCGAGAGCCATCTTGTCCGCTACGATGCCATCCGCAGGAGAGTGGATTTGCACCGTCTTTACTGGTGTCAGTACCTCGCTCAGGCGCTCGATTTGTTGTGACGGGACATCGAAGTACTCCAGCTTGAGCCGCGCCGCATCAACCATTCGCCGTGCGTCTTCGACCGCATCATGGAACGTGCTCCGCTCTAACGTAGGCAGCTTACGAATCGCCGAAATGTACTCCACTTGTGCCGAGTAGATGTCGGGCGAGTACACGTCGAAGAGCGGATCGCCCTCCCGTACACTCTGTCCGGTTTCGTTGACGTAGAGCTTTTCAATCCACCCCTCGAATTTCGTGTCAACGAAGACGAGCTTCTGCTCGTCGTAGTCGATCCGTCCGACGGTGCGAACGGTCTTTACCAAGGGTCCCCGCCGAACGCGCGTCGTGCGGACACCCATGTTTTGGATCGTGACCGGATCAATGCGGATGATGGATCCGCCGACGGTCTCACCTTCGTCGGAGTAGACCGGCACAAGGTCCATGCCCATGGGACTCTTGCCCGGCCGATCGGAGACGTAGCTCGGATCCATCGGCGCCCGCCAATAGAGGATCTTGCGTTCCTGCGGACCAGACGGCTCGCCCTCATCTTCGGCGCCGTCCTGCTTCATCGGCGTCAGTTTCATGTTGCAGATCGGGCAGATTCCCGGTTCACGTTGCAACACTTGGGGATGCATCCCGCAGGTGTACCAGACGTCGTCCGCGGCGGATGCGCTCGCATCCGCTTGGGCTACCGAGGCACCCGTTTGATGCTTGGCGAAGTACCACCACCCGCCGGCGACACCTATCGCCATCACGACGAGCATCACTCCAAGAATGCGTACCCAACCACCGAATCCGCTCACAATGACTCTTCGCAAGGTCCTATCCTCCCTCCCCATCTGATTGGGGCGTGTTGGCACCCTGCGTTTCGATGACGCTGACGCCGACGGCCTGCTCCAAGTCGGCCACGCTTCGCTCCAGGTCCCCCAGGGTTCGATAGTATTGCAATCTGAAGAACAACCACTTCTGCCAGTTGTCAATCACGAACTGGAAATCCGACGTTCCGGTGATGTATCCCTCACGCGTTACCTGATAGGCCTGCTCGGCCTGCGGAATGATCGCCGTCGCAAACAAATCGGCGATGTCTCGTTGCGAATCAATCCGCGCCAGGGCGTCCTCCACCTGGTACGTGATCCGGTTCTTGGCGGAGCGCAATTGCCGTCGTGATGCGGAAAGCCGCTCCCGGGCCTCACGAATCCCGCCCTCAATGCGCTCGAACCAGATGGGCACGTTGAAGCCGAAAGTGATCGCCCAGTTATCCGAACCATCTTCGCTCATCTGCGAGACGCGCGGGCGCATCCCTGTTTGCGGGTTGACGGGCGGTCGGAACGCTCCACGTGGGTCCATCTGCATCCACTCAAGCCCGACCGTGAAATCCGGCCAGTACTCAAGTTTGGCGAGTTGCAGGCTTTGCTCATCGCGCTCAATCTGCCGCTCGAATCGTTGAAGCTCGGGATTCCGCTCGTACGCTTGCGACAACAGTTCGTCCAAGCGCGGGGCCAATCGTCGGATGTCGTATTCCGACAGCGGTGGGACTTCGGTCGATGGCGGGCGATCCAGAATCGAGTTAATCAGCGCCACAGTCGTCACCCGTCGCTGGCCAAGTTCAACAAGTTGGCTTTCCAGGTTCGACAGCTCCACCTGTGCCCTCAACACGTCCTCCTGTTGGCGCTTTCCGGCGACTAACTGTCCACGGGCGACTTGGATCAAATCGCGCATGAGCGTTTGGTTTTCCTTGGTAATCAGCACAGCCTGATCGATGGCAAAAAGCTGAAAGTATGCGCGTTTCACATCTCCAATCACGCGCAGCCGCGTTTGCGCCAGCGTCTCGATGGCCATCCGCGTTTCACCGAGAGCCACCCGCCCACGCCGGTCCAGCTTTTCAGGCACCGGTAGTTTCTGTTGTACGCCCAAGACGAAGTAGTTGTCGCCTTCCGCCGTTCGAACAGGTTCAGGCAGCGTTCTGGTCATCAGCATCGGATCCACAAGCGAGGTCACTTGCGGGATACGACTGGCGACACTCCTTGCCGTGTCGATTGATGCGAGGATGTCCGGATTTCGCTCCAGCGCCGTTGAGATCAGATCCGCGAGCGTCCCGTCCTCGATTACCGGCTGGGGATCGCGGACTGCGGGCGCAGTTGCTGTTGGACTAGCTGCCTTCGGCACACCGGCGTATTGCGAAACAGCAGACGCATGTCGGCGTCCATAACTGGCGAGCGCCTCGCCGATCTCTCGATGCCCCTGTTGGTTCAGCGCGCAGCCGGCTGGTGCGACGAGCAGCAAAACCAGCATCGTAATTCCGCCGGCCATTGGACGTCGGCTAGACCCAACGCTTGGACAACACCGGCTCAATTGCATGTGCCTCGTTCTCATGGCAGGGCAAATTCTCCAGGCATCCCGTTGTCGTTTCCACGACGATTCAATTCGCGGGTTCCGAATCGGCACTCATAGAGCGTCTTTGCGCTTCGACCGCATCCTGAAAGGCCAACGGCTCGGCATTGTATCGGTCGATGCAGTGCTGACAGCAGAAGTAAATCGGACCCTCGGGAGTCTGAATTAACACGTCTTGTTTGATGGGCATCCCGCCGACCGGACAGAGGATTTCGCCTACCGTGCTCAATCGCACCGGCCCATCTTGAGCCTGCATGCTTGCTCCCTGCCACCAGTAAGCGCTCACGATCCCGACCAGGGCCAATCCAAGCAACAGCACTAGCCACCGAGAGTTGTTGGGTCTCTTCGGCTTGACAGGACTGTTTCTACCTCGGCGGTTGCGGATGCGCTTTCGCCGCCTGCTCATCGAATCACATTCCCATATGGGAACCCATCATGCCGGGCCCGTTGCCGTGCATGTGACCGCTTGGACCGCCGTTCATCATGTGGAACGTCATCGCGTCGCTGACGATAATCAACTCCTCCGTGTCGCCGTCACCATCGAGGTCGTTGACATCCGAGGTGAGAACGCATGCATAGGTCTCGTCGCATGTGAAGTCCTGCTCGAAGAAACCCGGTACCGCCATCATGTTGTCCACGGCCTCACCATCGCTCAAGTGACACCCCGCCTCACCCGGTGCCTCCAAGCCACCCAGGCCGATGATCTCCGAGCAGGGAATGCTAATCGTGAGTGAGTCTCCGGCCTGAACGGAAACGTCCATCAACTGCTCTGCCATCCCAATATGGCTCGCGAAGTAGGCCAGGTGAAACGTACAATCCTGCGTGGAATCGTTGGTTAATCGGATGCCCATGTCCGAGTCCGCGTCGGCGAGGTCGTCCGCTCCATGGAAGCCCATATTTTCCAGCATGTGCTCGCGATATCCCTCCATCAGCATTCCACCGAAACCGGTCGGGCCGCCGATCTGACTGGCGACGGTGTTGGCCTTGGTTGCGACATCAAGCGCCAGCCCGGTGAGCTCACTCCCACCGTCTCGTCCGCCTGACAGTTGTGAGCCAGCCTGTAAACCACAACCATTGCTCCCAAGCTGGAGAAAAATCGCCGTTGCTCCGACAAACCCGCCGGCTCGCCAACCAGCGTTCACTGTTTTCATGTTGTCCTCCCGTGATTGTTAGTGACCGTGGCCATCGTGGTCGTGGCCGTGTCCATCTTGGCTGGGATCCTTGTCTTTCGGTTGATCGTGCTTCATTTCCTCGGGCTTGAAGTCGTATCCCTGAGCCTTCAGGTTTGGAATGTACTTCGCCGGAGCGCCAAGAAGCTCGTCTTCGCAGCGCTGGCAGCAGTAATACACGCGTCGCCCATCGGTCAACGCGGTACTGGCTTTCGGATCAATCTCTTCCTCCATCACCGGACATTTGGTTTGATACGTATAGCTATTTGCAAGGTCGGACTTGTATTTGCCCGGATCACCTTCGAATTTGCTGATGCACCCCTTGCAGCAAAAGAACACCTTCTGTCCCTTGACTTCGGTGAACACCTTGGTGTCGACGGGATCGCCCGACACAGGACAGCTTACCTGTATCTTCGGCCGCTTTAACAACGTCGCCCGCTGCGCCGCCACCTGGTCGGCGTACTGCTGCGGCTTGGCCTTGTATTTGGGCACGCAGTCCTTGCAGCAGAAAAAGACCGGTCCTTCGTCGGTTGGCGTGCTGACTGCCAGGTTCACAGGCTCTCCGGTCACGGGGCATTTTGGCAATGCTTGGGCACTCTCCTGTGTAGTGTCAGCCGAGTAATCGTGTCCCGCGTGCTGTGCAACCGCTGCCGTCGCGGCCAAGCCGGCGATTGCGATAACCGCGAGCACACCACCAATATTGATTCGACAACTGGACATTATTGAGGTCTCCAAAGTGTGGGTTCACGATCCTGAGCGCAGACCACGGTGGCCGCGCCCCTTTTACTTTGATTGGATGCGCGAAGCTGACTATTCCTTCCCGGTTCGTCATGCGATTCCTGCGTTGGCTGAACGACCGCCCGTCGCGGGGCCCGATCTTCGACTACCTGTCGGTGTCGAATTCCAGCCTTAACCTCCACCGTTCCAGCTCGGCAGCCAGCTCGCTTGCGCCGGCTGCATCGGCACGCAAGATCATGTCACGTCGTATGTTACGGTCTCCGAACGCAAAGCACCGATAGAATTCTCGTCCGATTCGGCCCCACAGCTCGCGCCAGGAATCCTCCGACTCGACGGCCAGGCTCCCTGCCCACGGCGTGCATAGCAGCCGTGGCCAGATCGCCCGATGATATTCACGATAGACGCAGGCAAGCTGTTGGACGCTACCGGCCGACGGCTCGCCCATCGCGGGCGGGTACCCTGGGAGATTCGATCCGCCCTCGTGCATGCTGTCCTCGTCCGAATCTCTCATTTTTCTGTCAGTCGATCGAGCAATGGTCGGGCGAATCGGATCGGGACGCCGAAATTCGACCCTTGAAAGCCGCGCATCATGGCGAAGTTCACGCCGATAACCGTCCCATCGGGGCCGAATACGGGGCCGCCAGAACCGCCCGAGGTCGTCACCGCATCGTAGATCAGCTTGCCGTCGGTCACGTCGTTGAGCGTGCCATGCGTAGCCAGCGGGGCGATGCCGTTACGAGCGCTCAACTCGCGAATCAGGCTCGCGGTGTCCACGGCCGCATTCATCGCTTCTTCCGCGATCTCAGGTTCCGCCCGCGCAAGCAGGGCACTGAGTCCGGTCGGATAGCCCAGGAGCATGACCCCTTGCCCGCGCAGGTCGTGTGAATCGCCCTCAAGAAGCGGTAATACGGGCACCGCTTCAGTAGTGACGATGAACATGGCCAAGTCGACGCCGTCGCGGCTCGTTCGAACGGTGTCCGGATCGACGTCTTTCGGCGCATGCCCGGGGAAAGTTGCGGTCAGCCGCGTGAACTCGGGAACAAGGCCCCGAGCAATGAGTGGGGCGACGGCATCGTTGTTCCACCAAGGCTCGGCAACGTGACGATTCGTCAATACACACCCGCGATCACCAACCAGGAACCCGGAACCGAGGTATTCGAACTCAAGAGGCTCTCCATCGGCATCCTCAACAGGCTGAAGGTTCCCGTCGCGTTGTTCTTTCAGCGTGAACGCGCCGTGGATCAGGCAGACGCCGCGGTTGTACGTATCCATCGCCCGACGCATACTCTCGCGGCGTTGGCGCTGCTGTTCGGCGAACCTCCGCGCGTCGCCAGCATCACGCATCAAGCCCGCCAGGCTTTCACGCGAGAAATCCGCCGCGTGCTGACGACGGCAGGCTTCAAGGAGACTGAGCAGCTCCGCTTGCCTGGAACTTGTTCCATTCGTCGCTACTTGCGAATCGCGCTGGCTTGTCGCGCATCCAATCAGGCCGATGACGAGGGGCAAAGCGATTGCGACATAGCTCAAGAGAGCATTTTTTTGCGTCCAAGTCCGGCGGAGCATGTTTGGCGTCCTTTCAGCGTTCTCCCATTTCAGGCGCTGTCCCCAGATTCATTTGCTTGCAAAC
This sequence comes from Nitrospira sp., assembly GCA_036984305.1. NCBI lineage: Bacteria > Pseudomonadati > Nitrospirota > Nitrospiria > Nitrospirales > Nitrospiraceae > Nitrospira > Nitrospira sp. Next base: position 1,121 of record BQWY01000003.1, on the reverse strand, counting down.
CTAGAACGCATATTGATTCAGTCCATAGATCAGTGAACCGCCGAATAAGCCGCTGACGCCGACGAGAGTCGCACCGAAGAATAGCACGGCGCGGTAGCGTCTTCCCGTCGCGGCTGCGCGACAGTAATAATTCTGCTCGCCGCCAACGAGCCGCAGTATGGACCTCGACGCGCAAAGAAGTTGCGCCCAGATCGCCGGATTGCGCAAATCATCTTGCTACTCGTCTCGCCACGCTCCCGGCCGGAAACTCATACCAACCCGGATCCTCATAGCTCGTGATTCCGTCTCGCACCTTGAGCACCGTGAACATGCCCCCCATTTCGATGTTTCCGAACTGTCCCTTGCCCGTCATCATCGGAAGCGTGTTCTTCGGACCGGCCATGTGCATGGCGTGGTCTTGGTGCTCGGCCATACCGCTCTCGCCCATGGCCATGTATCCCGGTAACAGAGAGCGGATTTTTTCGGCGACGCCGCGCTGATCCACGCCCAGCGTGTTCGGAATCGCGTGCCCCATGGCATTCATCGTGTGGTGGGACATGTGGCAGTGCAGGGCCCAGTCGCCGGGATTGTCGGCGATGAATTCAACGTCGCGCGTGCTGCCTACTGGAACAAGCACCGTCGTTTCCGGCCATTGTCCGGCTTCCGGAATGTCGCCTCCATCAGTCGCGACTATCTTCCAGGCATGTCCGTGCACGTGAATCGGGTGGTTCCACATGCTCAGATTTCCAAAACGAATGCGGACGCGATCGCCGGTTCGGACGATGAGATGATCCGTACCCGGAAACACGCGGCTATTGAAAGTCCACATGTTGAATTCCACCATGATGCTCGGATCCGGACGATACGTGCCAGGATTTACCTGCCAGTTATGCAACATGATTGCGAAGTCGCGTTGAATCTGATTTTTGCGCGGTTGTTTAGGATGCACTATGAAAAGTCCCATCATGCCGACCGCCATCTGCACCATTTCGTCAGCATGGGGGTGGTACATGAACGATCCGTGTTGCCGCAATGTGAACTCGTAGACGTACGTCTCACCGGGCTTGATATGTGGTTGATTGAGGCCTCCTACTCCGTCCATCCCGCTTGGCAGAAAGATGCCATGCCAGTGAATCGTTGTG
>BQWY01000002.1 GCA_036984305.1 Nitrospira sp. | reverse complement strand
GAGATGGTGATGCCGGGGGACAACGTGAGTCTGACGGCGGAGCTGATTTCGCCGATCGCGATGGACGTGGGGTTGCGCTTTGCGGTTCGCGAGGGCGGCAAAACGGTCGGCTCCGGCGTCGTCACCGAAATTCTGGCGTAGGGAGGCGCGGGAGTCCAAGGGGAATGTGACGCCGTAACGCGCTCCTTCACCCTTGTGCTTTGGCGGAATAAGAAATGCGAGAAATTATTGATCTGGCGTGTACCGAATGTAAGCGGCGCAACTACTCGACGATGAAAAACAAGAAAAACGACCCCGATCGGTTGGAGCGTCGAAAGTATTGCAAATTCTGCCGTAAACACATCGCACACAAGGAAGTGAAATAAGAGGAAGGCGGACTGGTCCGGTGTGAAGCGGGGGCAAGGTTTCTCTCGTCTCAGGCCTCACAGCGTCATAGGGGCATGGTGTCAACGGCTAGCATGTCGGTCTCCAAAACCGAAGGTCCAGGTTCGAAACCTGGTGCCCCTGCCATCTCTCGGGCGGGCCAGATACCATACGGGATATCCGGACAGGCGAATCGGTCCTAATTGCAGGACGGAAAGGGCGGAATGTTCAGCAAGTTGCGGGCTTCGATCGTTGAATTTCTGTCGGATGTGCGCGGCGAGATCAAGAAGATCTCGTTTCCCACTCGATCGGAAACGATGGGGTCTACGACGGTGGTCATCGTCTTCTGCATACTGATGTCCCTCTATCTCTCCGTGATCGATTCATTTCTTGTCTGGTTGGTGAGCAAGATCATCTAGAGTCGCCCGGTAACGAGGAAGAGCGAGGCGGGGTAATTGGCCAAGGGCCGAGCGATCGAGGGCTCGGTCTGGAAATGAGGATCGCGAGCCATGACTGAACAGGAAGCGACGATGACAAAGCGCTGGTACGTAATTCATACGTATGCAGGGTTCGAGGGCAGGGTGAAAGCCAGCCTAATCGAGCGTGCGGCCCAGATGAAGCTCGCCGAGCGGATTGGGCAAGTGCTGGTGCCGACCGAAGACGTCATCGAGATCAAGGACGGGAAGCGTCGGACTTCGAAGCGAAAATTTTTCCCGGGGTACGTGCTGGTGGAGTTGGAGACCCCCTTGACGGATGAAACACTCCAGTTGATCAAGGAGACTCCGAAGGTCACGGGTTTCGTCGGGGGTGGGGCCCAGCCCGTGCCGCTGTCTCAAGAGGAAGTGGAGTCTCTGCTCAAGCAGATCGATTCGGGCACGGCCCGTCCGCGCGAGCAGATCCGTTTCATCAAAGGCGATAATGTGCGGGTCATCGACGGACCGTTCATGGGGTTCAATGGGGCTGTCGAAGAGGTGGATTCCGTCCACAACCGCGTGAAGCTGATGGTCAGCATTTTCGGCCGGTCGACTCCAGTGGAGCTCGGATTCTTGCAAGTGGAGCGTATTTGATCACGCCGCAGCGTGCGGCTTTCCGCTTTCAGTGTGAACAGGTGAGTGCGGATCGCTGAAGCGGAGAGCGGTTCGACTCGACGAGGAGTAGAGCATGGCGAAAGAGATTTCGGCACTGATCAAGCTGCAGATTCCGGCCGGGAAGGCTAACCCCGCGCCTCCTGTTGGCCCCTCCCTGGGTCAACATGGCGTGAACATCATGGAGTTTTGCAAGCAGTTCAACGCAAAAACTCAGAAGGAAGGGGACAGCATCATCCCGGTCGTCATTACGGTGTATAAGGACCGAAGTTTTACCTTCATTATGAAGACGCCGCCGGCGTCGGACCTGCTTAAGAAGGCGGCCGGTGTGATCAAGGGGTCAGGTGTCCCACAGAAGGATAAGGTGGGGCAGATCTCTCAGGCGCAACTTCAAGAAATCGCAAAGAAAAAAATGACGGATTTGAATGCATCCGATCTCGAAGGGGCGATGAACATCATTGCGGGCACGGCGCGCAGTATGGGCATCGTCATCCAGTAGCGACCCGCTGGAAGTCGGTCAAGGAGCGAACATATGGGAAAGAAAATGCAGGCAGCCCTGAAAAACGTCGAGACGCGACTCTATGCGATCAGTGAGGCGGTCGACGTGGTCAAGCAATCGGCCTACGCCAAATTTGATGAGACCGTCGATCTGGCGTTGCGACTCGGCGTGGATCCCAAGCGATCGGACCAAATGGTGCGCGGGACGACCGTGCTCCCACACGGCACCGGCAAGAGCATCCGCATCCTCGTATTTGCCAAGGGCGAAAAGGAGCAGGAGGCCCGGCAGGCCGGAGCGGATTATGTGGGTGGCGATGAGTTGATGGAAAAAGTGAAGGGTGGGTGGATGGACTTCGATTGTGCGATCTCCACGCCTGATTTGATGGGAGCCGTGGGAAAACTGGGGAAAGTGTTAGGACCTCGTGGGTTGATGCCCAATCCAAAGACCGGCACCGTGACGTTTGAGGTGGCAAAGGCAATCGGAGAGCTCCGGCGCGGGCGGGTGGAATACAAGTTGGACAAGGCGGGAATTGTCCACGTTCCCGTCGGGAAGGTGTCGTTTGATGCGCCGAAACTGGTGGAGAACGCACAAGCGGTGCTCGAGTCGGTCGTGAAGGCGAAGCCGGTGTCCTGCAAGGGGAGATATCTGAAGTCAGCGACGATGTCCAGCACGATGGGGCCCGGCGTGTCCCTGGATGCGATTGCGATCGCGAAACAGTGGTCGTAAGTCAAATCGTCGATGTGATCCGCCGTACAGCGAGGAAGCCCGAAGAAGGGGAGTGGAGATGAAAAAGGAAGAGAAAGTCACCGTCGTAACGGAGTTGTCGGAGAAATTCTCAAAGGCGCGTCTAGCCATTTTGACCGAATGTACCGGACTTCCGGTCAATCAAGTCACGGAATTGCGCAAACAATTGAGAGGAGTGAAGGCCGAGTATCGCGTGATCAAGAACACATTGGCGGCTCGGGCGTCGTCGAGTACCGCCTTGGCTCCCTTGAAGGAGCACTTCAAGGGGCCGGCTGCGGTCGTCTTGGGATATGACGATCCCGTGACGCCGACCAAGGTGCTGAAGGAATTTCTCGGGGCCGAGAAACGTGAAGAGAAGTTGAGGATTCTGGTCGGGGTTTTAGAGGGGAAACTGCTTGAGGCTGCCCAACTGAACGAGGTGGCCAAGTTACCGAAGAAGGACGTGTTAGTGTCGATGTTGCTGTCGGCCATGCAAGGGCCGGCGCGCGGTCTGGTCTTCGCGCTCAGCGGCATTGTAAAAAATTTGCTGTACGTCATCAGTGCTATTCAAGACACCAAGAAAGGGGAGGGGAGCATGTCCACTGGAACGGCGAAGTTGTCACAGGAAGAATTCATTAAGGCCATCGAGAGCATGAGCGTGCTTGAGTTGGCGGAGTTGGTGAAGGGGCTGGAATCGCGATTCGGCGTCACGGCGGCGGCGCCGGTGGCGGTGGTGGCCGGCGGCGGAGGGGCAGCGGCGGCGGCGCCCGCGGAGGAGAAAACGGCGTTCGACGTGGTCCTTGCGGCGGCGGCGGCCGACAAGAAAATTCAGATCATCAAGGTCGTGCGTGAGTTGACTAGTCTCGGGTTGAAGGAAGCAAAGGATCTCGTCGAAGGCGCGCCGAAGCCTGTGAAGACGGGCGTCACCAAAGAAGAAGCCGATGCGATGAAAAAGAAACTGGAAGATGCCGGGGCGAAGGTCGAGGTGAAGTAAGTCGCTATGGGTAGCCGTTCGCACCGGGCGGTCTCAGATGGTCGAGACCGTTCGGCTCACAAGAGTTGAACAGCACAGAAGGAGCGACGCGCATGGCAGACGGCAATGGAGTTGAGCTCGTTCAGCGGAAGGACTTCTCTAGGATCAGTGCGAGCATCGAGATTCCGGATCTGATCGAGATCCAACGACGCTCGTATGAGCAGTTTCTCCAGATCGAAAAGGAGCCCGAGCGCAGGGACGACCGTGGCTTGCAAGCCGCGTTGGCCAGTGTATTTCCCATCGCGGACTACAACAATACGGCCGTCTTGGAGTTCATCAGCTATTCGCTCGGGACGCCCAAGTACGACGTGCGGGAATGCCTCGAGCAGGGGATGACGTTTGCGGTCCCGTTGAAGCTGCGCGTTCGACTGGTGGTGTTCGATAAGGAGGATAAGGCGCCAAAGAAGCGCGTGCTGGACGTGCGTGAACAGGAAGTGTACGTCGGTGAATTGCCGCTCATGACCGATCGCGGCACCTTCATCATCAATGGCACGGAGCGAGTCGTCGTCAGCCAGCTGCATCGGTCTCCTGGGGCGTCCTTCACCCACGACAAGGGCCGGACGCACGCGAGCGGCAAGGTCCTGTATTCGGCGCGCATTATTCCCTATCGCGGCTCCTGGCTGGATTTTGAATTTGATGCCCGCGATATTCTGTACGTCCGGATCGATCGTCGCCGGAAAATGCCCTCAACGATTTTGCTCAAGGCCTTTGGGTACTCCGGGGACGATCTTCTGAAGATGTACTACCCGGTGGAGGAGATCCATCTGGCCGACGGCAGGCTGATGCGTCGGCTCGATCCGGACATCCACCATGGTCTTCGGTGTTCCGCAGAAGTGACCGAAAAGGGTGGCAAGGAAGTTTTGGTTCGCGAAGGGATGCGGTTGACCAAGGCCCTTATCGCGAAGCTCAAGGCGGCGGGCATCAAGGAAATTCCTGTCGCTCCGGCGGAACTCGTCGGGCGTGCCGTGTTGAGCGACGTCGTCGATCCTAAATCCAAGGAGAAACTGGCCGACAAGAATCAGCGGCTGACCGCGGAGATCGTCGAAAAGATCTGCGACAGCGCGCTCGACTCGTTCAAGGTCATCTATCTGGATCAGGCGACGCAAACGCCGGTCATCCTGGACACCCTTGAGATGGAGAAGACGGCTTCGAAGGAAGAAGCCATGGTCGAGATCTACAAGCGGCTTCGTCCGGGGGAAACTCCGTCGATCGAGACGGCCAAAGCACTATTCGAGAATCTCTTCCAGAGTCCGAAGCGCTATGACCTTTCTCCGGTGGGGCGCCTGAAGCTCAACAAGAAACTGGCGCTCGACCTTCCACTCGAGCAGCGGACGTTGACCAAGGAAGATATCGTCGAAGTCATCCGATACCTGATCAACCTCAAGATGGGCAAGGGAGAGGTCGACGATATCGATCACTTGGGGAATCGTCGGGTGCGGTCGGTGGGTGAGTTGTTGGAAAATCAAGTCCGATTGGGGCTCGTCCGCATGGAGCGCAGCATCAAAGAACGGATGAACCTCCTCGATATGGAAACCGTGTTGCCGCATGATTTGATCAATGCCAAGCCGGTGGTCGCTGCGATCAAGGAGTTTTTCAGCAGCAGTCAGCTCTCCCAGTTCATGGACCAGACCAATCCTCTGGCTGAGATCACTCACAAGCGCCGTTTGTCGGCCCTGGGGCCCGGCGGGCTCACGCGTGAGCGGGCAGGATTTGAAGTACGAGACGTGCATCCGTCGCACTACAGCCGTATCTGCCCAATTGAAACGCCGGAAGGTCCGAACATCGGCTTGATCACGTCGCTCGCGACCTATGCCCGTATCAACGAGTTCGGGTTCATCGAGGCGCCGTATCGGAAGGTGGCCAAGGGGCGGGTGACGGAAGATATCGAATACCTTTCGGCCATCGAGGGCGATAAGTATATTGTCGCGCAAGCAAATTCGGCGGTCGATGCCCAGGCCAGGTTGGTGTCGGAAACCATTACCGCGCGGGCAGCGGGTGACTTCATTACGACCTCCCCCGATCGTGTGGAATACATGGACGTGTCGCCGAAACAGGTGGTCAGTGTGGCCACGGCGATGGTGCCGTTCTTGGAGCATGACGATGCCAATCGTGCGTTGATGGGATCGAACATGCAGCGTCAGGCGGTTCCGCTCCTGAAAAGTGACGCCCCGCTGGTCGGTACGGGCATGGAAGCGGTCGTCGCCAGGGATTCGGGTTACGTGGTGCTCGCCAAGCGTCCGGGTGTCGTCGAAAGCGTGGACGCCACGCGTATCGTCGTGCGCGCCGATTTGGGGAAAGATGGACGCAAGCGCGGCGATACTGGTTTGGACGTCTATGACCTCGTCAAGTTCCAGCGATCGAACCAGAACACGTGTATTACTCAAACGCCGATCGTTCGGCTCGGCCAGCCGGTCAAGAAAAGCCAGGTGCTGGCGGACGGCCCCGCCATCGATCGAGGAGAGCTGGCTTTGGGGAAAAACGTCCTCGTGGCATTCATGCCGTGGGGTGGCTACAACTTCGAAGACGCGATCCTCTTGAGTGAGCGGGTGGTGCGCGAAGATGTGTTCACGTCCATCCATATCGAAGAATTCGACGTGGAGGCGCGTGATACCAAGTTGGGGAAGGAAGAAATTACGAGGGACATTCCAAATGTAGGCGAGGAAGCCCTTCGTAATCTGGACGAAAGCGGGATTATCCGAATCGGTGCCGAGGTGAAACCCGGCGATATTCTGGTCGGGAAGGTGACGCCGAAGGGAGAAACGCAGCTCACGCCGGAAGAAAAGCTGTTGCGCGCCATCTTCGGAGAGAAGGCGGGTGACGTGAAGGATACCTCTCTCACCGTCCCGCCGGGAGTCGAAGGCATTGTCGTCGACGTCAAGATCTTTTCGCGAAAGGGTTTGGACAAGGATGAGCGGTCCCGCACGATCGAGAACGAGGATGCGCTGAAATTGCAGCGCGATCATCAAGATGAGATTCGGATTATCGAAGAGGAAAAGATCAAGAAGATCAGAAAGTTCATGCTGGGCCGGGTGGTGGGACGGGATATCATGGATCCGGATTCCGGCGAGGTCGTCCTCAAAAAGAAGGGGAAGCTGACCGCCGAAGTATTGCGGCAACTCTCGGACGATGAGTTGCGCCATACCATCCTGGCCGATCCCGAAGAGCAGGGCGAACTCGACGAGATTGAGCGTCGTGCGAAAGAGCAGATCGAGATTCTCCAGACCATGTACGATGAGAAGGTCGGACGTCTGAAGCGCGGAGATGAACTGCCACCGGGGGTGCTCAAGCTCGTCAAAGTCCACATCGCAATGAAACGCAAGATTCAAGTCGGCGACAAGATGGCCGGCCGCCACGGGAACAAGGGTGTGGTGTCACGGGTCTTGCCCGAGGAGGACATGCCGTACCTGCCTGATGGGACGCCGGTCGACATTGTCTTGAATCCGCTCGGCGTGCCTTCCCGTATGAACGTCGGTCAGATTCTCGAGACGCATCTCGGGTGGGCGGCCAAGGCCTTGGGTCTTCATGTCTCCAGTCCGGTGTTTGACGGCGCATCCGAAAAGGAAATCAAAGACCTGCTGGGCAAGTCGGGTTTGCCGTCGAGCGGGCAGGCGACGTTGTACGATGGGAAGACGGGGGAGCGGTTCGACAGCCCGGTCACCGTCGGATACATGTATATGCTCAAGCTCCACCATTTGGTGGACGACAAGATTCACGCTCGTTCGATCGGACCATACTCCCTCGTGACGCAGCAGCCGTTGGGCGGAAAGGCTCAATTTGGCGGACAGCGTCTGGGAGAGATGGAGGTCTGGGCGCTTCAGGCGTATGGGGCAGCCTCTACACTCCAGGAATTTCTGACGGTGAAGTCTGACGATGTGCCCGGTCGATCGCGAATGTATGAGGCGATCGTCAAGGGCGAACCGTATCTCGAGCCTGGGTTGCCGGAATCCTTTAATGTGTTGGTAAAAGAACTGCAAAGTTTGGGCTTGGACGTCGAGTTGGTGAAGTCTCAAGACTAATTGTGACCCTCACAGAAAGCGTCGCATAGCTCACAAGGAGGAACGACCTTGGAAGGCGTATATACCCTGTTCGAAAAGCCACGGGACAGTGTGTCGTTCGACTCGATTCGGATTCGAGTGGCGTCCCCGGAAAAAATTCGCTCGTGGTCGTACGGCGAAGTCAAGAAGCCGGAGACGATCAACTACCGCTCCTTCAAACCGGAGAAGGACGGCCTATTCTGCGCCAAAATTTTCGGTCCGACGAAGGATTGGGAATGCAATTGCGGTAAGTACAAGCGGATGAAGCATCGAGGCATCGTGTGCGACAAGTGCGGCGTCGAAGTCATTCAATCGAAGGTTCGGCGCGAGCGCATGGGGCATATCGAACTGGCAGCGCCAGTGGCGCACATCTGGTTCCTCAAGGGGGTGCCCAGCCGCATCGGGACGCTTCTCGACATGAGCCTCAAGTCGCTCGAAAAGATTCTCTATTTTGAAAGTTATGTTGTGGTGGATCCGGGCATGACCTCCTTGAGCGAAAAGGAATTGGTCAGTGAGGATCGCCTGCGCACTCTGCACGATGAGCATGGGGCCAATGCTTTCAAGGTTGGCATCGGTGCCGAAGCCATTCGCGAGCTTCTTAAGCGGGTAGATATCAATACCCTGTGGGACGATATGCATGCCAAGGCCAGAACAACCGCCTCGGCAGCAGTTAAAAAGAAATACGCGAAGCGTCTTAAAGTATTGGAGGCGTTTCGTCGGTCCGGAAACAAGCCCGAGTGGATGATTATGGACGTCATCCCCGTGTTGCCGCCGGAATTGCGTCCGTTGGTCCCCCTCGACGGTGGTCGATTCGCCACGTCGGATCTCAACGACTTGTATCGTCGGGTCATCAACCGCAATAACCGTCTGAAGCGGTTGATCGAGCTCAAGGCTCCGGGCGTGATCATTCGCAACGAAATGCGTATGTTGCAAGAGGCTGTTGACGCGCTGTTTGACAATGGGCGACGCGGTCGCGCCATCCGCGGTCCCAACAAGCGCCCGCTCAAGTCATTGAGCGATATGTTGAAGGGCAAACAGGGGCGATTCCGACAGAACTTGCTCGGTAAGCGGGTCGATTATTCTGGCCGGACCGTGATTGTCGTGGGCCCGGAACTCCGGCTCAACCAGTGCGGATTGCCCAAAAAAATGGCGCTTGAATTGTTCAAGCCGTTTATCTTTCACAAGCTGGAGGAGCGCGGCGCCGCCACCACCATCAAGAGTGCGAAGCGTCTGGTCGAAAAGGAGCGTCCGGAGGTATGGGATGTTCTCGACGAAGTAATTCGCGAGCATCCCGTGCTGCTGAATCGCGCGCCGACCTTGCATCGTCTCGGCATCCAGGCCTTCGATCCAGTGCTGGTCGAGGGCAAAGCCATTCGGTTGCATCCCCTGGTCTGTGCCGCATTCAACGCAGACTTCGACGGCGACCAAATGGCGGTTCACGTGCCGCTGTCGGTCGAGGCGCAGATTGAAGCGCGCGTGTTGATGATGTCGATCAACAATATTCTCTCGCCGGCAAGTGGCAAACCGATTGCCGTACCTTCTCAGGACATGGTCTTGGGCTGCTATTGGTTGACGAAGGAACGCGCAGGTGCTCGGGGCGAAGGCAAAGTTTTCGGGTCGCGCGAAGAGGTGCGAATTGCTTACGACGCCCGTGAAGTGGACGAGCATGCACGAATCAAGGTGCGCATTAACGGCACCGTGACGCAAACGACCGTCGGCCGAGTAATTCTGAGCGAGATCCTTCCTGCCTCGTTGCCGTTCAGTTATGCCAATCAGCTCATGACGAAAAAAGAAATGACCCGCCTGATCGACTCGGTCTATCGGCAAACCGGTCATCGGGACACGGTCGTGTTTCTCGATCGTATCAAGGCAACGGGATTCCAATATGCCACGAAGGCGGGCATTTCGATCTGCATCGACAATATGCATATTCCGACACGAAAGCAGGAGTTGATCGGGAAGGCGCAGCAGGAGGTCAACGAAATTGAGCGGCAGTACAGCGACGGCTTGATCACCAACGGGGAACGCTACAACAAGGTGATCGATATCTGGGCGCACGTCACGGAACAGGTCGCGGGCGAGATGATGAAAGAGTTGGGAGCTGGCGGAGATCCGAAGAAGGCCGAGTCGTTCAACCCGATATTCATGATGGCGGACTCTGGGGCGCGGGGTAGTGCACAGCAGATCCGCCAGCTTGGTGGCATGCGAGGATTGATGGCCAAGCCGTCCGGCGAAATCATCGAGACCCCGATCACGGCTAATTTCCGCGAGGGATTGACCGTGTTGCAGTATTTTATTTCGACCCACGGCGCGCGCAAGGGCTTGGCGGATACCGCGCTTAAGACGGCGAATTCCGGATACTTGACACGCCGCCTTGTCGATGTGGCGCAGGACGTCATCGTCTGCGAAGACGATTGCGGAACCGGCGACGGCATTGTGGTGACGGCTCTCGTCGAAGGGGGTGAAGTGATCGAGCCCCTGGAGGAGCGCATTCTCGGCCGTTTGGCGGGCGAGGACATTCGCGACCCGGTGACCGGCGAGGTCATCATCAGTCTGAACGAAGAAATCGATGAAGAGAATGCCAAGGCGGTCGTCGAAGCCGGCCTTGATCGCGTGAAGATCCGGTCGGTGTTGACCTGCCAGACTCCGCGAGGCGTCTGCCGCCGATGCTATGGAAGAGATCTGGCGCGTGGTCGATTGGTGGAGCGCGGTGAGCCGGTGGGAGTGATTGCGGCGCAATCGATCGGTGAACCCGGCACTCAGCTCACGATGCGAACCTTCCACATCGGAGGTACAGCCAGCAAGGTTGTCGAGCAGACCGTGTTGGAGGCCAAGCATGCCGGCCACATCAAGTACTTGAGTTTTGACGCAAAGAAGGGCGCCGACGTCCACAACCACAATGTCGCGGTCAAGAACAAGGAAGGCGAGTGGGTGGTGATGAGTCGCAACGCGAAGATTGCGATTCTTGACGAAACTGGACGCGAGCGCGAGAAGTACCCGGTGGTGTATGGGGCCCGCATCAAGATCAAGGATGGAGCGCCGGTCCAAGTGGGGCAACGTCTCGTGGAATGGGATCCCTATTCATTGCTCATTCTGACGGAGGTCGGAGGGCGGGTAGCCTACGGAGATGTGCTGGAAGGCGTGTCGATGAAGGAGGAGGTCGACGAAGTCACCGGCCTCTCGCGGAAAGTCGTGATTGAGCACACGGGCGGTAACTTGCGGCCTCGGTTGTCCATTAAAGACGATCACGGTAAGACAGCAAAGGTTTCGGGGGCTACTGGGGTGGCTCGATATCTGCTGCCGGTCGGCGCCCATATTTTGGTGGAAAAGGGGGCGACGGTGCAGCCCGGGGACGTCCTGGCAAAGATCCCGCGCGAGACGACAAAAACCAAGGACATTACCGGTGGTCTGCCGCGCGTGGCCGAGCTGTTCGAAGCGCGCAAACCGAAGGAACATGCGGTCATCAGTGAAATCGATGGCGAAGTGTCCTTCGGCGGATTCGTCAAGGGCATGCGGAAGGTCATCGTCGACAACAAGTTAGGCGACATCAAGGAGTACTTCATTCCAAAGGGAAAGCACGTGAATGTGCACGAGGGGGATTGGGTCCGTGCCGGTGAGCCGCTTATGGATGGTTCCGCGAACCCACATGACATCCTCGATGTGTTGGGCCCCAAGGAGTTGCAGAAGTATCTGGTCGACGAAGTCCAAGACGTGTACCGGTTGCAGGGTGTGTCGATCAACGACAAGCACATCGAAATTATCGTGCGCCAGATGCTGCGGAAAGTTCGGATCGAAGATCCGGGAGATACGGAATTCTTACCCGGTAGTCAGGTCAGCAAGGTCGCCTTTGAGAGTGAAAACGAAAAGGTGCTCCAAAAAGACGGCAGGCCCGCGCTGGGAAAGCCGGTCTTATTGGGTATCACCAAGGCGGCGTTGACCACCGAGAGCTTTGTGTCGGCTGCTTCGTTCCAGGAAACGACGCGAGTTCTCACGGAGGCCGCCATCAATGGCAAAGACGATCGACTCTGGGGCCTGAAGGAAAATGTTATCGTGGGACGTTTGATCCCGGCGGGAACCGGATTCTTGGAGTATCGGGACACGTTTGTCATTGCCCCGAAGAAGGAGGAGGAGCTTTCGCCAGCCACTGAAGCGCCTGTTGCGCTTGTACCCGAAGGGGGATCAGCGGTTTGAGTGAGGTCAAGGCTGGCGTTGCACGAGTGCCGTCACGTTGAGAGCTTGACACCTGGAGTCTGCATCATTATAATCCGCGAGCTTCGGCGCTGAAGGCCGCGTAGCTAACCGTTTTTCGCGTGAAGAATCGAGCACTGACGTATGCCGACAATTAATCAGCTTGTTCGTAGGGGGCGCGTGCTCATTCAGAGCAAGACAAAAAGTCCCGCCCTGAAGCGCTGTCCCCAGAAGCGTGGAGTTTGCTTGCGGGTGTACACGACAACACCCAAAAAGCCAAACTCAGCACTGCGCAAAGTGGCTCGTGTGCGCCTGACGAACGGGATTGAAGTCACCTCTTACATTCCCGGCGTCGGACACAATCTGCAGGAACACTCCATTGTGCTGGTTCGTGGCGGCCGAGTGAAGGACCTACCAGGTGTTCGCTACCATATCGTCCGCGGGACATTGGACGCGGTCGGCGTGGCGGGTCGCAAGCAGGGCCGAAGTAAGTACGGAGCGAAGCGTCCCAAGTAGCGAGGCGGATTCGCCAGTTTGTTAACCGATTTGATCGACGAGAGAGAAGCGAAATGCCTCGTGGTGGTGGAATAGTACAGCGGGATACGTTGCCCGATACGAAGTACGGAGACCGTCTGGTCGGGAAGTTCATCAGTACCCTGATGTCGAAGGGCAAAAAGAGCACCGCTGAGCGGATTGCCTACGGTGCCTTCGACGTGATTGAAAGAAAGACGAGCGGCGATCCGATGAAGGTGTTTCGTGCCGCTGTGGATAATGTGAAGCCGGTGGTCGAAGTGAAGTCGAGGCGTGTGGGTGGTGCCTCATACCAGGTTCCGGTTGAGATTCGTCCAACCCGTCGGTTGTCTCTTGCGCTTCGCTGGATAGCGGAGTTTGCCAGATCGCGCTCGGGCAAAAGCATGGTCGAAAAGCTCGCCGCAGAACTGATGGACGCCTCAAATAATACTGGCGCTGCCGTTAAAAAGCGCGAGGACGTCCACCGCATGGCGGAGGCCAATAAGGCCTTCGCGCACTATCGCTGGTAAAACCTTCAGTCGGAAGCCGGTGCCCCTGGCGGCGTCTGCCGCAGCGAGGGTGCTGATCTTTGCGATCGAGTTTTCCACAAACACCGTGTTGTAGGAGTTGTCTTCCGTGGCCAGACAAACGCCTCTTGAACGCACCCGCAATATCGGCATCATGGCCCATATCGATGCCGGTAAGACCACCACGACCGAACGTGTTTTGTACTATACCGGTGTGTCGCACAAAATGGGTGAAGTGCACGAGGGTGCCGCGACAATGGACTGGATGGAGCAGGAGCGCGAGCGAGGTATCACCATTACCTCCGCGGCGACTACCTGCTTCTGGAAAGACTATCGGATCAACATCATTGATACACCCGGACACGTCGATTTCACGATCGAGGTCGAGAGGTCGCTCCGTGTCTTGGACGGGGCCGTGGCGGTCTTTGATTCGGTGCAAGGGGTCGAGCCGCAATCCGAAACGGTGTGGCGGCAGGCCGATAAGTATCGCGTTCCCCGCATCGCCTTCATGAATAAGATGGACCGGGTGGGGGCGGATTTCTACTCCAGTGTGCAGTCGGTAATCGATCGACTCGGCGCTAATCCCGTGCCGATCCAGATCCCAATCGGGCGCGAGGGGGAGTTCCGGGGGGCCGTCGATCTTGTCGCCATGAAGGGGTTCTTTTACGATGATGAGACGCTCGGTGCGAAATACGAAATCCGTGACATTCCTGACAATTTGAAGGAGCAAGCGCAGCAGTATCGCGAGAAGATGTTGGATGCCGTCGCGGAGCATGACGATCAGGTGATGGAGAAATACCTCAATGGTCAGTCGTTGACCGAGGCGGAAGTCCGGAGAGCTATTCGTGCCGGAACGGTCGCGCTGAAAATTGTACCGGTCATCTGTGGCTCGGCGTTCAAAAATAAGGGCGTGCAGCAACTGTTGGACTCCGTCGTGGAGTACCTCCCGAGCCCATTGGACATTCCGCCGGTGGTAGGTGTCGATCCGGACTCCGGCAAGGAGTTGACTCGGTCGACGAGCGATGATGAGCCCTTTTCTGCGCTGGCATTCAAAATCATGTCGGATCCATTCGCGGGGCAGTTGACGTATTTCCGTGTTTATTCCGGCACGCTCAAGACAGGCACTGCGGTCCTCAACCAAACCAAGAGCACCCGCGAACGCGTGGGGCGTCTATTAAAGATGCACGCCAACAAGCGCGAGGACATCGAGGTGGTGTATGCCGGTGATATCGCTGCTGCCGTGGGTCTCAAGAGCGCTACCACCGGGGATACACTGTGTGACGACAAGAATCCCATTCTCCTCGAAGTCATGAAATTCCCGGAGCCTGTTATCGCGATGGCGATTGAGCCCAAGACCAAGCAGGATCAAGAAAAAATGGGCTTTGCGCTTCAGAAGTTGGCCCAGGAGGATCCGTCCTTCCGAGTTCGTACCGACGAGGAAACGCTACAGACCATTATTGCCGGGATGGGTGAGTTGCACCTCGAAATTATTGTGGATCGATTGCTCCGGGAGTTTAAGGTTGAAGCAAACGTCGGGAAGCCTGAAGTGGCATTCCGTGAGACCATTCGTAGGAAGGCCGAGGCCGAATCCAAGTACATCAAACAGACAGGCGGTCGTGGCCAGTACGGGCACGTCGTCTTGACGGTTGAGCCAGCCGAATCCGGCAAGGGGCTGGAGTTCGTCAATAAAATTGTGGGTGGCGCGATTCCAAAGGAGTACATCCCGGCAATTGAAAAGGGAGTCAAGGAGCGGATGGAATCCGGGGTTGTCGCCGGGTACCCGTTGCGCGACGTGCGCGTGACGGTCATCGACGGCTCCTATCATGATGTCGACTCGAATGAAATGGCCTTCAAGATCGCCGGCTCCATGGGGTTTTCCGATGCATGCAAGAAGGCAGATCCCGTCCTGCTCGAGCCGATCATGAAGGTCGAAGTGCTGGTCCCTCAGGAATTCATGGGGGATGTCATTGGAAATCTCAATGGGCGTCGCGGCAAGGTGCAGGGGATGAAAGTGCGAGCCGGATCCCAGGCCATTGAGGCCACTGTGCCCCTCATGGAGATGTTTGGGTACGCAACGGACTTGCGCTCTCGTACGCAAGGGCGTGCGACATACAGCATGGAATTCGATCGGTACGATCAGGTGCCGAAGCAAATCGCGGAAACTATTATTGCCAAGTATCGGGGCGAATAGCGCTGTCGACGATTGAATTTGGGAGGGGAGTAAGTCATGGCGAAGGCGAAATTTGAGCGGAAGAAGCCGCACGTCAACATTGGGACGATTGGGCACGTGGACCACGGGAAGACGACGTTGACGGCGGCGTTGACGAAGATCTGCGCGGACCGCGGGATGGCGAAGTTCGTGAGCTACGATGAGGTGGCAAAGGCGAGCGAGAGCCAGGGGCGGCGGGATGCGACGAAGATCATGACCATCGCCATCAGCCACGTGGAATACGAGACCGACAAGCGGCACTATGCGCACGTGGATTGTCCGGGGCACGCCGACTATGTGAAGAACATGATCACGGGGGCGGCGCAGATGGACGGGGCGATCCTGGTGGTCAGTGCGGCGGACGGGCCGATGCCGCAGACGCGGGAGCATATTCTGTTGGCGCGGCAGGTGGGGGTGCCCTACATTGTGGTGTTTTTGAACAAGGCGGACAAGGTGGACGATCCGGAGTTGTTGGAGTTGGTGGAAGTGGAAGTGCGGGAGTTGTTGTCGAAGTACGACTTTCCAGGGGACAAGATTCCCATTGTGCAGGGCAGTGCGCTCAAGGCGATGGAAGGGGATCAGGGTCCGTTGGGGGTGCCGGCGATTTTGAAGTTGTTGGATGCGATCGACAGCTATATTCCGACGCCGACGCGAGCGATCGACAAGCCGTTCTTGATGCCGATCGAAGACGTGTTCACGATTAGCGGGCGGGGGACGGTGGTGACGGGACGTTGCGAGCGGGGGGTGGTGAAGGTCGGGGATGAGATCGAGATTGTGGGGTTGAAGCCGACGCAGAAGACGGTGGTGACGGGGGTGGAGATGTTCCGCAAGGTGCTCGACGAGGGGCAGGCGGGGGACAACATCGGGGTGTTGCTGCGCGGCACGAAGAAGGAAGAAGTGGAGCGGGGGATGGTGTTGGCCAAGGGGGGCAGCATCACGCCGCATACGAAGTTCAAGGCGGAGGTGTACGTCCTGACGAAGGAAGAGGGTGGGCGGCACACGCCGTTTTTCAATGGGTATCGGCCGCAGTTCTATTTCCGGACGACGGATGTGACGGGGGTGGTGCAGTTGAATCCGGGGGTGGAGATGGTGATGCCGGGGGACAACGTGAGTCTGACGGCGGAGCTGATTTCGCCGATCGCGATGGACGTGGGGTTGCGCTTTGCGGTTCGCGAGGGCGGCAAAACGGTCGGCTCCGGCGTCGTCACCGAAATTCTGGCGTAGTTAACAAGGGCTGACGGGCAAGGGGAATAGCGTGGTCAGAGTAGATCAGCGAATTAGAATTCGGCTGCGGGGGTTCGACTACCGTGTGCTCGATCAGTCAGTGGCTGAGATTGTGGAGACTGTCAAGCGTAGTGGTGCCAAGGTCGTGGGACCCATTCCCTTGCCGACGCGTATCGAGCGGGTCACGGTACAGCGGGCGACGCACTGCGATAAGAAGTCTCGTGAGCAATTTGAAGTGCGGACCCACAAACGTTTGCTCGACATTATGGAGCCTACCCCGGAAACGATGGATTCGCTGATGAAGCTGAATCTTGCGGCCGGAGTGGACGTCGAAATCAAGTTGTAAGCCTGAGGATGGCAGCTGAACAGAGACTGGAGCGGTTGTGACGAACGGATTGATCGGTAGGAAGCTGGGGATGACGCAGATTTACGGCGATGGGAATACTCTCATTCCTGTGACGGTGATTGAGGCAGGTCCTTGCCGGGTCGTTCAAGTGAAGACTGCGGATCGCGATGGGTACGAGGCCGTGCAGCTGTCGTTTGGGGACGTCAAGGCTGACCGCTTGTCGAAGGCGGAACGTGGACATTTCAAGGCCTCTCAGGGTGCACCGCAGCGACATCTGCGAGAGTTCAAGAAGATGGGTGAGGTGTCTCTCGGTCAAGTCGTGAAGGCCGACGTTTTTAAGCCCGGTGAGTTTGTAGATGTGATCGGCGTATCCAAGGGCAAAGGGTTTCAGGGCGTCGTGAAGCGGCATCACTATGGGGGAGGACCGGAAACGCACGGATCAATGTTTCACCGGCATCCTGGATCCATCGGCAGCAGTTCGTTCCCATCTCGAGTTTGGAAGAACAAGGCCCTGCCGGGGCATTTGGGGAGCGACCGGGTCACTGCCCAGCGGTTAAAGGTCGTGGAGGCGCGGCCCGACGAGAACCTCTTGTTTGTCCGCGGTTCGATTCCCGGTTCGGAAAACGGCATTGTGGTCGTGAGAAAGTCGAAAAAGGGGTAAGTCGTGCCGAGCGTTGATGTCGTGGATAGCACAAATCGGAAGGTCTCGACCGCCGAACTCTCATCCGAAGTGTTCTCGCGAACACCGAACGGTCCGCTCGTGCATGAGGCCGTTGTGATGCAGCGGGCTGGAGAGCGACAGGGGACGGCCTCCACTCTTCGCAGGGGTGAAGTCAGAGGATCTGGGAAGAAGCCCTGGAAACAAAAGCACACCGGGCGAGCACGAGCGGGCTCAGTGAGGTCGCCCATATGGCGTCACGGTGGGTCGGTTTTCGGCCCCAAGCCGCGCTCGTACGGATTTTCCATTCCCAAGGGCAAATATCATCGGGCAATCCAGACCGCTTTGTCGGCCAAGTTGTCGGCAGGCGAGCTTGTGGTGGTCTCCGATCTTGGGGATGCGGGTGGCAAGACTGGGACGCTGGAAAAGCTTCTGCTGCAGTTGGGCGTCACGCAATCCGTGCTGATCATTCCGTCGGCCGCAGGCGTTGATGTCATCCGTCGTGCGGCGAAAAATCTGTCCGGTGTGAAAGTTGTGACGCCGGAGCAGGTGAATGTCTACGATCTGTTGAAGTATCGGTCGCTGGTGATTGCTCAACCGGCGCTTGAGCGGTTGCAGGAGATTTGGGTATGAGCATTGAAAATGGTCGAATCCTGCTGCGCCCACTGCTCACTGAGAAGGTGACGGCTTTGAGGGAGAGTCAGAACACGGTTGCGTTTGTGGTGGCCGCCAAAGCCAATCGGATTCAAGTGAAGCGCGCCGTCGAGGAGATGCTCAAGGTCAAAGTTGACCGCGTGAATCTGATGAACGTCATGGGCAAATTCAAGCGACTTGGCAGATTCGGCGGGAAGAAGCCGGACTGGAAAAAGGCCCTTGTGACTCTGAAGAAAGGCGAGAAGTTGGAGCTCTACGAGACGGTGTAGGGATCGACGAATCGAGCGTAAATTTATGGGACTCAAAAACTATCGACCAACTTCGGCTGCGCGTCGCGGCATGAGTGCGGTGACCGGCGAGGGATTGACAAAGAAGCGACCGGAAAAGAGCCTCACCTCATTCAACCTGCGTACCGGTGGGCGCAACGGATATGGGGAACAAACTGTTCGATTTCGTGGGGCGGGGCATAAGCGGCTGTACAGGAAGATTGACTTTCGCCGTGACAAGTTTGGTATTCCCGCCAAGGTAGCTGCGCTTGAATACGATCCGAATCGCTCGGCGCGCATTGCGCTCCTGCACTATCGAGATGGAGAAAAACGCTATGTTCTGGCCCCCGACGGAATATCGATCGGGCAGATTGTTGAGTCTGGGTCTGAAGTTGAAATCCGTACGGGGAATGCCCTGCCGCTGATGAACATGCCTCTCGGTACGACCGTCCACAATATCGAGCTCAAGCCGGGTAAGGGCGGGCAGTTGATCCGGAGCGCCGGAGGAAGCGCCCAGGTGATGGGGCGCGACGGTATCTATGTACAGCTGCGTCTGAAGTCTGGGGAAATGCGAAAAGTACTGGGCGCGTGTATGGCGACGGTCGGTCAGGTGGGCAACCTGGACCACGAGAATATTAGCGTGGGGAAGGCCGGGCGGAAGCGATGGATGGGACGTCGCCCACATGTGCGTGGTGTTGTCATGAATCCGGTCGACCATCCCCACGGCGGTGGTGAGGGGAAATCCGGCCAGGGCAATCCTCATCCGGTCTCGCCTTGGGGGCAACCGACCAAGGGCTACAAAACCAGGCAGAACAAGCGCACGGATAAATTCATTATCTCGCGAGGAAAGAAGAAGTAGAGGAGAAGGTATGCCGCGCTCGATAAGTAAGGGTGCATTCGTCGATGATCATCTGCTCAAGAAGGTTGAGCAGATGAACCAAGCGCGCGATAAGAAACTGATCAAGACTTGGTCTCGCCGATCGACGGTCGTACCGGACATGATTGGTCATACTTTTGCTGTACACAATGGGAAGAAGTTTATCCCTGTGTATGTGACCGAGAATATGGTCGGACACAAACTGGGGGAGTTTGCCGCAACGCGCTTCTTCAAGGGGCACGGTCAGGCCAAGAGTGAAAAGGCGGTCGCGCTGAAATAGGTGCTATTGCGACGTGCAAGGCGGACCTTCTGGCGTACATGAAGTTCTGCCCTTCACGTTGGATTTGAACGGGAAGACGAGACAACGATGGCTCAAGCTCAAGCAATGCTCAGGTATGCCAGGGTTTCACCACGGAAGGCGCGGCCTGTCGTCAACATGATTCGTGGAAAACAGGTGCCTTTGGCCCTTGCGATATTGAAGCATACACCGCGCGCTGCCGCGCATATGATCGAGAAAATTCTGCGGTCGGCTGTGGCTAACGCCGAACAAAAAAACATGGACGACCCTGAACAACTCGTTGTGGCGAAGGCCTTTGTGGATGGGGGGCCTATTCTCAAGCGCTTTCGCGCCCGATCGATGGGCCGGGCGAATTCCATCCATAAGAGAACCAGTCACATCACAATTGTTGTGGGAACCGCGAACCAGTCTGGACAGGCTGCCGACGCGTAGCCTTACAAGGGAGTTTAGCCGTTTCGGCTGAGGATCTATGGGGCAAAAATCACATCCGTACGGGTTTCGTCTTGGATACAGCACTACGTGGACATCCCGGTGGTATGCGTCCAAGGAGTACGCCAAGTTGTTGCATCAGGACATTCGCATCAAGCGGATGGTCAAGGATCGATTGTATCATGCGGGCGTTGCGAAGGTGGAGATTGAGCGGTCCGGTGATCAGACGCGCATCATTATTCACACGGCTCGTCCGGGGATCATCATCGGTCGAAAAGGCGCGGAAGTCGACAAGCTCAAGGCCGCGGTCGAGAAGCAATACGGGGGACAGGTTTACATTAACGTCAAGGAGATTAAGAAACCGGAACTTGATGCTCAATTGGTCAGCGAAAATATCGCGACTCAATTGGAGAAGCGTGTGGCATTTCGGCGCGCTATGAAGCGCAGTGTTGCCGCGGCGCTACGGCTTGGTGCGCAGGGTATCAAGATTACCTGTGCTGGTCGACTCGCAGGAGCTGAGATCGCCAGAACCGAGTGGTACCGAGAGGGCCGCGTGCCCCTGCATACCTTGAGGGCTGACATCGATTACGGATTTGCCGAAGCGAAGACCACGATGGGACAAATCGGAGTCAAAACGTGGATCTATAAGGGCGAACTCAACCCGCGACAGTCCGGTAAGGCGGAATTGGGATTCGGCCATCCTGAGGGTCGAGGGATGGCTCTTTAGAGAGGATGACGTGTTAGCGCCAAAGAAGGTCAAATTTAGAAAGATGCAGAAGGGCAGAATGCGCGGGAAGGCCTACCGCGGCTCCTCGCTCACGCTGGGAGAGTATGGGCTCAAGGCCCTTGAGCCCGGATGGGTTACGAGCCGGCAGATCGAGGCCGCACGCATTGCCATCACCAGGTGCGTCAAACGAGGCGGGCAGGTGTGGACTCGCATCTTCCCTGACAAGCCAATTACCAAGAAGCCTGCCGAGACTCGCATGGGAAAGGGAAAGGGCAATCCCGAGTACTGGGTGGCCGTGGTGAAGCCGGGCCGCATTCTCTACGAGATGGATGGGGTTACGGCAGATGTCGCCACCGAAGCCTTGCGGTTGGCGGCCCATAAACTGCCAGTTGCCACGAAGATCGTGGTGCGTGGCTCGCTTGAAGCGTAGGAGCCTGTCATGGACGTGAAGGATCTACGTGGCTTGACGGACGAAGAACTGAAGGAGAAGGAGCGACAGCTCTATCAAGAGCAGTTCAATCACCGGTTTCAACTGGCCACCGGGCGGCTAGAAAATCCCATGCAATTGCGAAATACGAGACGGGACTTGGCGCGTGTCAAGACCGTACGACGGGAAGCTGCGCTCAAGGATACTCGCGCGCGGAAGGGTAAAGGGTAGGACGATGGCTGATGTGGAGCACAGGCATCATTGGTTCGGAAGCGTTGTAGGCACCAAGATGCAGAAGACCGTCGTCGTGGAAATCGAGAGGTCGGTCATTCATCGGATGTACAAAAAGGTGTTGAAGCGAATTACCCGCCTCAAGGCCCACGACGAAAACAGTGTGTGCAAGGTCGGGGATCGAGTGAAATTGATTGAAACCAGGCCTATCAGCAAACAGAAGCATTGGCGTGTCGTCCAGGTAATGGAGAAGGGCCAGGTTGAGAAATAGGGTGAGCCACGGCCTCCCGTTGTGAGGAAGGATAGTTCAAGGCGACAATGATTCAAAACTACACCTACATGGATGTGGCGGATAACTCCGGCGCACGTCAAGTCATGTGCTTTCACGTTTTAGGTGGCACACGGCGGAGATATGGGTCGGTCGGAGACATTGTCGTAGTCGCCGTCAAAGAGGCCATCCCGCAAGCATCCGTAAAAAAGGGTGACGTGAGTCGGGCAGTGATTGTTCGCACTACCAAAGGGGTCCGCCGCGACGACGGATCCTATATCAAATTCGACCGGAATGCCTGTGTACTCATCAACGCTCAGGGCGAACCAGTCGGAACCCGCATATTCGGTCCGGTAGCCCGTGAGCTGCGGTGGAAGAAATTCATGAAGATTATCTCCCTCGCTCCGGAAGTGCTCTAAGGAAAAGGAGTCGTCGATCGTGGGCGTACCAGTCAAGTCACGAATCAAAAAGGGCGATACAGTGGTGGTGATCGCCGGGCGTGAACGCGGGAAGAGTGGGAAAGTTCTCTCGATCAACCGAGAAAAGCGCAAGGTCGTCGTCGAGAAGCTGAATATCATGAAGCGTCACACCAAGCCGAATGCGAAAGTACGGCAAGGGGGCATTATTGAACGCGAGGCCCCACTTCACATCAGCAATGTGATGCTTCTGTGCCCGACGACACAAAAGCCGACTCGTGTGGGCGTCCAGTTGCGCGATGATGGGCGTCGAGTTCGGTTCAGTAAACAGGCAAAACAGGCGATTGAGTAATGGCTACGAAAGAGACCGGAAAAAGCAAATCCGACAAGGCGCAAGGCGGAAAGCCGACGGGGCGCAAAAAGGGCCCATCCGTCGAGATGGAAGCGGGCGAATCGACGCCGGACAGTCAGGCGGGAATCCCGCGGATGGTCGAAAAATACCGTGGAGAGGTCGTGCCGGCACTGATGAAGGAATTCAATTATCGCAATCCGATGCAGGTGCCGCGGATTCGCCAAATCGTGATCAATGTGGGGATGGGCGAAGCCATCCAGAATATGAAGCTGCTGGAAAGCGCGGTCGGTGAGTTAGGAGTCATTACCGGACAACGTCCGGTGATCACTCGTGCGAAGAAGGCCATCGCGGGCTTCAAGCTGCGGCAAGGGATGCCCATTGGAGCCAAGGTGACGCTCCGGAACCGTCGGATGTTCGAATTTCTCGACCGTCTGGTCACATTGGCGCTGCCGCGCATTCGGGACTTCCGCGGCGTCTCGCCAAAGTCATTCGACGGGCGGGGGAACTATACGCTCGGTCTAAAGGAACAACTCATTTTCCCTGAAATCAAGTACGACAGCGTAGCGGCTATTCATGGAATGGATATTACTTTTGTGACGACGGCTCGTACGAATGATGAGGGGAAGGCGTTGCTTCGCTTGCTCGGGATGCCGTTCCGAGCTTAGACAGCCCTATTCCCATGTGAATTGACCGGACGAAGGAGACTGTTGTGGCAAGATTGGCCTTGAAGCTGAAGTCGTCCCGCAAGCCGAAATTTGCCGTTCGGCAATACAATCGGTGTGGTCTCTGTGGGCGCGTTCGCGGCTATCTTCGGCGCTTCGAAATGTGTCGCATCTGCTTTCGTTTCTTGAGCTTGCGAGGAGATATTCCCGGCGTGCGCAAGTCGAGTTGGTAAATAGTGCTCCGAGGTATTCTGATGATCCCGGGAGGGGAGTACTGACGATTATGGTAACTGATCCCATTGCTGATTTGCTGGTGCGAATACGTAACGCGGCACATCGCGGCCACGAAAGTGTCATCATTCCTGCCTCGCGACTGAAGAGGGAAGTCCTGAGAGTTCTTCAGGAGGAGGGGTTCGTGGGCGGCGTCGAGCCAGGCGACAATGAGGGGCATCCCGCCTTCCGTGTTCAGCTACGATACGTAGAAGCCGGCCAACCGATGATTGTCGGGGCATCGCGGGTCAGCAAACCGGGTCGACGGGTCTACGTCGGGAAACGAGAAGTTCCCAGAACTCGCGGGGGCCTCGGTATTACTATTATGTCCACATCGAAGGGTGTGATGACCGAGCGTGAATGCCGGCGTGCCGGGTTGGGCGGCGAGGTGCTCTGCTCTGTTTGGTAGATAGCCACGTCATCGAGTTGGTTTGTCACGAGTAAAGGGACACCATGTCCAGAATTGGAAAGAAACCGATTGTTATTCCGACGGGTGTCGACTTTAAGGTGGTCGGCGACCAAGTGACGGTGAAAGGGCCCCTCGGCCAACTAAAATGGTCCCTCGAGCCTGGGCTAACCGTTGCGGTCGAGGGCAGTCAGGCTCACGTGAAGCGAGCTAACGACGATCGCCGGTTGAGGGCTATGCACGGGCTCACTCGAGCGAACCTCAGTAACATGGTGATCGGGGTGACTAAAGGCTACGAGCGGGTGCTCGAGATGACCGGCGTCGGCTATAAAGCCCAGATTCAGGGGAAAGTCTTGACCCTGAACGTCGGCTATATCAATCCCGTCGAATTTAAACTTCTGCCTGGTGTTGATGGAAAGGTTGAAAAGCAGACGCAGATCACATTGACCGGCGTCGACAAGCGAATGGTCGGCGAGCTGGCGGCAAAGCTCCGAGCCGTGAAGCCGCCGGATGTATACAAGCAAAAGGGTATCCGGTACGCCGGTGAAGTTCTGCGTAAGAAGGAAGGCAAAACAGGGAAGTAGGTAGACTGGTATGAAGACCACGCGTAAGACAGTTACGTTGGAGCGCCGCCGTCGCCGGATTCGGAAGCGGATATTTGGGAGCCACCTCCGCCCACGACTGAGCGTCTATCGGAGCAAGGGCCACATTTATGCTCAGATTATCGACGACCTCAAAGGACACACGCTGGCGGCTGCCTCCACGATGGACGCAAAGTTGAGGGGGACACTCAGTACGACCGGGACGATCGCTGCGGCCAAAGCCGTTGGGGCCTTGCTGGCTGAGCGGGCGAAGGCTGCCAATGTACAGACCGTTGTGTTCGATCGAGGTGGACGGGTCTATCACGGTCGGATCAAGGCCTTGGCCGACGCGTCACGCGAAGGTGGCTTGCAGTTCTAGGGAAGTTTTTACCCAGGCGGGGGTCCATCGGGCTCCTGCTCACGACAGAGGGAGTCTTCATTGGCACGTGTGAATGCGGAAGAACTCAGTCTCAAGGACAAGGTCATTTTCATTAATCGTGTGGCCAAGGTCGTTAAGGGCGGCAAGCGCTTCAATTTTTGTGCGCTCGTAGCGGTCGGAGACGGCCATGGGTGGGTTGGAGTGGGAAAGGGGAAAGCGGCGGAGGTTCCGGCGGCTATCTCCAAAGCCGTCGAACAGGCGAAAAAACACCTGGTTCGGATTCCGGTGTTGGAGGGCACGATTCCGCACGAGGTTCTTGGGAAGTTCGGCAGCGAATCCATTATTCTCAAACCCGCCGTCGAGGGGACCGGTATCATCGCGGGGGGTGCCGTGCGGGTCATCGTCGAGCTTGCAGGTATCCATAATATCATTGCCAAAACTCTGGGGCGAGGCAATCCGTTTAATGCGGTGCGTGCCACGCTGAATGGCTTGACCCAGTTAAAAAACCCTGACGATATCTTGCGAATTCGGCGAGGTGTCGCCGCCGCTGGTAGCGTCGCAGCAGTTTGAAACAAGTGAGGCACGTATGTCAGGGAGTCAGTCGGTAGCAAAAGCGAAATCGAGACAGTTGGTCGTGACGTTGAAGAGGAGCATGATCGGAACTCCTGAGGGTCATCGGTTGGTCCTGCGAGCCCTCCGCCTTCGTCGTCCACACCAGCGGGTTGTCGTACCCGATACCCCTCAAACGCGCGGATTGATCCATAAGGTCGGCTATTTGCTCGAGGTGCAGCAAAAATGAAACTACATCAACTTGCTCCGGCCCAAGGAGCCACCCGAGCGAGAAAGAGAATCGGACGCGGGCCCGGATCCGGGCACGGGAAGACTGCCACCAAAGGACATAAGGGCTTGCTGGCAAGATCAGGCGGGGGAAAGCAGCCGGGTTTTGAGGGCGGACAGATGCCCTTGATTCGACGGACTCCGAAGTTCGGGTTTCGAAACCCCACGCGGATCGAGTATAGCATCGTCAACCTGGAAACCTTGGCCCAACTGCAAACCGTTGAACCCATTACACCTGCAAAACTGGTGGAATTCGGCATAGTGAAGCAGAAAACGTGGCCGATCAAAGTGCTCGGCAGCGGCGAACTGACCAGGCCCCTTGTGATCCAAGCGCACAAGTTCAGCAAGTCCGCTGAAGAGAAAATCAAGGCAGCTGGGGGGAGGGCTGAGGTCATTCGAGGTGTTTGAGCGACTCCTAACCAGTTTTCAGAACATTCTCAAGATTCCGGAACTCCGCACCCGAATTCTTTTTACCCTCGGGATGCTGGTGGTGTACCGGGTCGGCGCCCACATTCCCACCCCAGGAATCAATGGGGAGGCGCTGGCCGAATTCCTGCAGAAGCAGGGAGGAGCCCTTCTAGGGTTCCTCGATATTTTTTCAGGTGGGGCTCTCTCGCGCTTGACGATCTTTGCGCTCGGCATCATGCCGTACATTAGCGCATCGATTATCCTCCAGCTGCTGACGGTGGTCATCCCCCATCTGGCGAAGCTGGCCAAAGAAGGAGAACGAGGTCGGAAGAAGATAATTCAGTACACCAGGTTCGGCACCATTGGTATTGCGCTCATCCAGGGTTTCGGCATCGCTGTCGGATTGGAGGGCATGAACCAAGGGCAATTCGTGTTGACGCCCGGATGGGGGTTTCGGTTCATGACGGTCATCACCCTCACGGCAGGGACCGGATTTCTGATGTGGCTGGGTGAACAAATTACCGAACGAGGGATTGGAAACGGAATTTCACTCATTATCTTTGCCGGGATCGTCGCCAGACTGCCGAATGCGGTTGTGCAGACGTACGATCTCTATACAGTCGGCCAATTGAGCTTCGCCGTGCTGGTCATGCTTGCGCTGCTGATGGTTGCGGTAGTGGCAGCCATCGTATTTTTGGAGAGTGGGCGGCGGAAAATTCCGGTGCAGTACGCCAAGCGGGTGGTGGGGCGTCGAGTCTACGGGGGCCAGAGCCAGCATATTCCGTTGAAGATCAATACGGCAGGAGTAATTCCGCCGATCTTCGCGTCGTCGTTGATCGCGTTCCCGGCCACGATCGCCGGCTTCATACAGGTGCCGTGGGTGCAATCGATTGGCGCGCAACTGGCACCAGGGTCGGTGCTTTATACGCTTATGTACGTGGGATTGATCATCTTCTTCTGCTTTTTTTATACGGCCGTCGTACTCAATCCAGTCGATATGGCTGACAACATGAAAAAGTATGGAGGCTTTATTCCCGGGATTCGTCCGGGACAGCACACCTCCGATTTTATTTATAAGGTCTTAACGAGAATTACTTTTGCCGGAGCCATCTACCTCGCGATCGTGTGCGTCATCCCGGAGGTTTTAATCTACCGGCTCAATGTTCCATTTTATTTTGGCGGTACGTCGCTCTTGATCGTCATCGGTGTCGGTTTGGATACAGCGCAACAAATTGAGTCCCATATGCTGATGCGGAATTATGACGGGTTCCTTGGGCCCAAAGGCCGTCCGCTTCGCGGACGTAGCGGGTAAGGATTCAGCCATGCGGATCGTTTTTCTCGGAGCTCCCGGCGTCGGCAAAGGCACGCAGGCCGATCGAATAGTCGATCAATTCAGGCATACGAAAATATCGACCGGCGACCTACTCCGTGCGGCGGTGAAAAATCAGACGCCGTTGGGAATTGAAGCAAAGTCGTTCATGGATCAGGGACAATTGGTTCCGGACGCAGTTGTCATCGGAATGGTGAGAGACAAATTGAACGAACCGGGTTGCGCGGAGGAATTCATCCTCGACGGATTCCCCCGTACCGTCGCCCAAGCTGAAGAATTAGGTGCATTGCTGGAACAAAAGCGCCTGACGCTCGATCGTGTGGTGAATTTCTCCGTGCCGAAGAAGGATCTCGTCCGACGGCTGAGTGGTCGGCGCAGTTGTCCGAAGTGTCAGGCAGTGTACCATGTCGAATTTTCTCCGCCCAAAGTGGCCGATGTGTGCGATCGCTGTGGAGGCGGGTTAGTCCAGCGCAGCGATGACAAACCGGAGACGATCGAAGCACGTCTGAACGTGTATGAGGAGCAAACAGCGCCATTGATTCGGTACTATCGGGATCGGGGATTGTTGGCGGATCTGGATGGCGCGGGTCCGGTCGAGGTGGTCCAGCAGCGGGTGCACCACCTGTTAGGGTTGTCCGGGCGAGCATGATTATTTTGAAGACGCCTGGTGAAACGGAGCTCATCGCACAGGCGGCGAAGATAGTGGCTGAAACGCTCGTGGTGCTCAGGCGGGAGATCAAGCCCGGGATGACCACCAACGAGCTGGACCGCTTGGCCGAAGAGAATATTCGTGCTCGCGGAGGGACGCCAGCGTTCAAGGGATATCGCAGTTATCCAAAGACCCTTTGTGTGTCGATTAATGATGAAGTGGTGCACGGGATTCCGTCCAAACGCGTGGTGAAAGAGGGAGACATCGTCGGGCTGGACCTTGGGGCGATTGTGGACGGGTTTTACGGGGATGCCGCCATAACAGTGATGATCGGTAGCGTATCCCCGCAGGCCGAAAAGTTGGTACAGGTAACGGAGCGGTCGTTACGAGCCGCCATTGAGCGGGCCGTGGTCGGCAATCGTCTGAGCGACATCTCTTATGCAGTCCAGAACGTGGCCGAATCGGCTGGATTCTCGGTGGTAACCGAGTTTGTGGGTCACGGCATTGGTCGTAATCTGCATGAAGAGCCCCAGGTGCCCAATTATGGCAAGCCGGGTCAAGGGCCTCGACTGCAGGTGGGCATGGTGCTGGCGATCGAGCCGATGGTGAACGCAGGAAAACCGGCCGTGCGGATTCTGGACGATCAGTGGACTGCTGTGACCGCAGACGGTAGCTTGTCGGCGCATTTTGAGCATACGATCGCGATTAGTGCGCAGGGGCCCGCGCGCGTGCTGTCTCAGGCGGCATAAAGCGGTGAGGTAAGGGAGGCGACTTTTCGAGTGGCCAAGGAAGACGTCATCGAGGTACAAGGCACGGTCTCGGAAACCCTGCCAAACGCCATGTTCAGAGTCGAACTGGAAAATGGGCACCGCATCCTCGCGCATATTTCAGGCAAGATGCGCATGCACTTTATCCGCATCCTCCCTGGTGACAAGGTGACAGTGGAACTGTCTCCCTATGATCTTACGCGGGGGCGTATTACCTATCGTTTTAAATAGGGCGTGAAGGATCTCTGACGGCGAGCAGCCTCCGAAAGAAGGAAGCGTATGAAAGTGAAATCGTCAGTCAAGCCAATTTGTTCGAAGTGCAAGGTGGTTCGCCGCCGCGGCGTTGTACGCGTCTTGTGCGAGAATCCTCGCCACAAGCAGCGGCAGGGTTAAGGACGTGCTTGGAGGCGCAACGTCTGGTATTCAACGGAGCGGTATCCAGAGGGTCGCGAACCGCGAACTCGACATAACGATTCGATCGAGGGGAGACAATGGCACGTATTGCGGGCATCGACTTACCACGTGAGAAGCGGACCGATATCGGCCTCACATACATTTATGGAATCGGGCGTGCGGCTGCACGCGATATTCTTGCGAAAGCGGGTGTCGACGGGGCCATTCGCATCAAAGATTTGACAGAGGACAAGATCGTCAAACTCCGCGAGGTGATCGAGCGGGACCTCAAAGTGGAGGGCGATTTGCGCAAGGAGGTTTCTCTCAATATCAAGCGGTTGGTGGATTCTGGCACGTACCGCGGCCTGAGGCATCGCAAGGGGCTCCCGGTACGAGGCCAGCGTACCAAAACCAACGCGCGGACGCGCAAGGGCCGACGTGCCTCCATGGGAAGTAAGCCGAAGCCAACGAGAGCCTGAGCGTGACGACGGCTGAATTATTCGGAAGGAATTTGGTATGAGCGTCAAAAAGGGAAAGAAGAAGGAGCGCAAGATCGTTCAGGCGGGCGTCGCACACATACAGGCGTCATTCAACAATACGATCGTGACGATCACGGATGTGGGTGGCAACACCGTTGTATGGTCCAGTGCTGGAAATCAGGGTTTCAAGGGATCGCGAAAGAGCACCCCGTTTGCGGCCCAGCGCGCAGGAGAAACTGCTGCCCGCAAGGCGATGGAAAACGGCATGCGCCAGATCGATGTGTACGTCAATGGACCGGGTGCCGGCCGTGAGTCGGCCATCCGAGCCCTGCAGAGTGCGGGACTACGAATCAATTTGATTCGGGATGTCACGCCTATTCCCCACAATGGGTGCCGGCCTCCGAAGCGTCGGCGTGTCTAGAGGGAGCCAGCGAATATTCCCGGCGCCAGAATTCGCGTGTGAGCGACTCGCGCCGAACGATTAACGTAAGGAGGGTGTTGTGGCACGGTATCGAGGTCCAGTCTGTCGGCTCTGCCGGCGCGAAGGGGAGAAACTCTTCCTCAAAGGCTCGCGCTGTATGACGGAAAAATGCGCGATCGAGCGCCGCAGCTATCCTCCCGGGCAGCATGGACAGGGGCGTCAGCGTACGACGGATTACAGCGTGCAGCTCCGAGAGAAACAGAAGCTCCGACGCATCTATGGTTTACAAGAGCGGCAGTTTCGAGGCGTGTTCCAACGAGCGGAGCGCCGGACGGGTGTGACAGGGGAACTCCTACTGTCGTTGCTGGAATGTCGGCTCGACAACGTCGTGTATCGGTTGGGTTTCGGCGTGTCGCGCAAGCAGGCTCGGCAGCTGGTTAATCACGGTCATGTGACGGTCAACGGACACAAGGCCGATATTGCCTCCCAGACGCTCAAATCGGGGGACATCGTGGAGATCCGTCCGGGGAGCCGAGAGATTCCGGGCATCGTCGGAGCGCTCGACGCGATCGATTCGCGCGGTGTGCCCGCTTGGCTGGAGCTGGACCGTGCGGCGTTCAGGGGGACGGTGAAGGCGCTTCCGACCAAGCAAGACGCAGCGGTGCCGGTCAATGAACAGCTCGTTGTCGAATTGTATTCCCGGTAGTCGAGCGTAGAGGCACTCTCGGGAGCCACATGAATAGTGCGTGCCTGACAACTTTGGTGAGATGAAGGGGGACCCATGATCAAGCTCATGAAAGACTTTCAAATCCCGCTCCGGGTGGAAGTCGAAAAGGATACGCTTTCCCCGACGTATGGAAAGTTTTCGGCGGAAGCGTTTGAGCGAGGGTTTGGAACAACGGTCGGTAATGCCATGCGACGGGTGTTGCTCTCGACGTTGACGGGAGCAGCGGTCACGAGCGTTCGCATTGAGGGCGTCCTCCATGAATTTTCGACTATTCCCGGCGTGACCGAGGATGTGACGACGATCATTCTCAACGTGAAGAGCCTTCGCTTGGTGCTTCATGGCGACAAACCGAAGACGATCCGACTCCGCAAGAAAGGGCCCGGAGAAGCCAAGGGCTCGGATATCGTGCATGATGGTGATGTGACGGTGCTCACGCCGGATTTGCACATTGCCACACTCGATAAAGATGCCGTCCTGGATATGGAACTGGTTGTCAAGCATGGGCGCGGCTATGTGCCCGCCGAGCGAAACAAAGAAGAGGGCCTACCGATCGGAGTCATCGCCGTCGATTCAATATTTTCGCCTGTAAAGCGCGTCAATTTTCAGGTGGAGAACGCGCGCGTGGGACGCATGACCGATTACGACAAGTTGACCATCGAAATTTGGACGGATGGAACGACGACGCCGAGAGACGCATTGTCCACCGCTGCGAGCATCCTTCGGGATCATCTCGACATCTTCATCAACCCGGAGGATCGCGTCGAAGCGAAGGCGGAGGCTGGCCGAGAGGATCAATCGCAGGCAGTCAATCGCAATCTGTTCCGGAACGTCAGCGAATTGGAGTTGTCCGTCCGTGCGGCCAACTGTCTTAAAAATGCCAACATCAAGACGATTGCCGATTTGGTGCAGAAGACCGAATTGGAGATGTTGAAGACCAAGAATTTCGGCAAGAAGTCACTGAACGAAATCAAAGAGATTCTTACGGAAATGGGGTTGGGTCTCGGAATGAGGCTCGAATCAGAAGCGCTTCAACCCGCGAGCGAGCCGGCTGGGCGGACTGAAGGCGCGTAGCTCAACCACCTCGACGAATACGAAGGATACATCGCCGTGCGACATCGAAAACGTGGACGACAACTGGGACGGCAAACCAAACACCGGTGGGCGCTCTTTCGCAGCTTGGTGACGTCCTTGCTCGAGCATGAGCGAATCGAAACGACCGAAGCCAAGGCGAAGGAAATCCGTGGCTTTGCCGATCGCATGATCACGCTGGGAAAGGATGGGGGGCTCGCGGCGAGGCGACGGGCGCTGGCCTTTCTTCGCCAAAAAGGCGTAGTCTCAAAACTCTTTGACGAGGTCGCCTCTCGATTTAAGGATCGCAGCGGAGGCTATACGCGCATCACGAAGACTCGGCGTCGGGCTGGTGACGCTGCCAAGATGGTGGCGATCGAATTAGTCGCCCAAGCGCAGCCCGCTTCGTCCGGGAAAGGCGGCGATTCGGCGTCAAAGTCCAAGCCGAAACCCACCGCGCGTACCGGCGAGGAATCATCGAGTGTGGCCCAACCAGCGACCGAAGCCGCTCCGCAATAGCCATCCACCTCCTGGCATTTCCTCTCCGACCCCAAGTTGGTCGGCTGGTTCGTGCTGCCCGCTCGTCGGATAAACGATGCGCGTGTTTACATGTGCTGGCCCCCATGCTACTCTCCATTGAGAGAGGATCACTGGTCAAGGGATAAGCCTGTTTCAAGTGACGTCCTGGCAGCAGTGGGCCCGTCGATTCCTGTTGTTGCTCATAGTTGCGTCAAGTGCCTTCCTCGCGTATATCCTGCTGACTCGCACGGACACCACATCATCTTCCGTTTCGACGCATAAGCAACCCCTCGACCATGCAGATGCCGGAATGGAGGAGTTTGTGTTCCGGCAGACCAAAGATGGCGTCGTGCAGTGGGAAGTCAAGGCTGAGGAGGCGAGCCTGTTCGAAGAGCGCAACCAAGCCTTGCTCAGCACTGTTCAAGTCGCATTGTTGGGTGCCCGCGGTCGACAGATGACCGTGCATGGGGAAGAAGGACAGCTCAACACACAGACGAAGGATTTTACACTTTCCAATCGATCCACCGATATCGCCGTTCACCTCGACGGCGGCTACACCGTCTATACAAATCACCTACAATGGACGGACAAGCTGCAAGAACTCACGACCGAGGACCCGGTGAGCATCGAGGGAAATGGTCTCATAATCAGAGGACGAGGGTTGCGCGGAAAATTAGCCCAAGAGGAGTTCCAAGTCCTTGAAAATGTTCATGTGGATTTTCTCCCTACTGGTGAGTAGCATGCTGTTTGGCGGGGAGGCCTTATGGGTGTCCCGCGCAAGCGGGGAATCGCTCAAACCGGTGGCCCCGCGAACGCCGGACGAGAAAACCACGATCACCTCGAAGCGCATGACAGTCAAGAATCAGGAGAGTCGCGCTATCTTCGAAGGTGCAGTGGTGCTGACGCGCGGAACTCTGGTCGTGCACTCGGACGTCATGATCGTGACGTTTCAGGCGGTGGGTGATGGAGGGACAGATTCGTCTAGGCTTCCCAGCTCATGCCGAACTCAGGGGGGCAAACCGGGGGCATCTTCCAAGGCCACAGGTGGCGCGAAACAGGGGGATGTGTTGCCGGCCGTGTCCAATCGGTCCGTTTGTTTGATGGAAGCGACTGGTCACGTGACGATAGAAAAAGACGGTGGTCGTGCCACGAGCCAGAAGGCTGTCTACTACGTCACCGATAAGCGGATCGTCCTGACCGGGGACCCCGTCGCATGTCAGCGAGGCACTCGAGTCAGCGGCGAACGGATCACGATGTTTTTGGACGAGGACCGCAGCGAGGTCGAAGGTGGATCGCAGGTGATGATCAACCCCGAAGGGGGGCGCTGTTAGACCATGGGAGGAGAACACGGCGCGGTGCTAGAGGCCAAAACGTCCATAGGGCTAGCACCAACCGCATCGAGCGAGCGCCTCGCGGGTGCTGGTTTGGTGAAGAGCTTCAAAGGGCGTCGTGTCGTCAAGGGAGTGGCCTTGGATGTCTCCTCCGGCGAAGTCGTGGGCTTGCTCGGTCCGAACGGTGCTGGAAAAACAACCATCTTTGACATGATGGTAGGCCTGTCTGAGCCCGATGAGGGTGTGATCCAGCTGGGAGACACGACAGTGACCGAGTTGCCGATGTATCAGCGCGCCCGGCTCGGGATTGGATACCTTCCTCAGGAGTCCTCGGTTTTTCGTCGATTGTCCGTGGAAGACAACATCATGGCCATCTTGGAGATGTTTGTTTCCGACAGAGAGGAACGCGCACAACGTCTGGAGGCCTTGTTAAAGGAACTCGACTTGACGCCGCTCAGGCGCAGCAAGGCATATGCGCTTTCCGGAGGCGAACGACGCCGGCTAGAAATTACCCGAGCCCTCGCGACCCGTCCTCGATTCTTACTGCTCGATGAGCCATTTGCGGGAATTGACCCGATTGCGGTGTCCGAAATTCAACACATCATTACCCGAATGAAACACAAGCATATTGGAATTCTGATCACCGATCACAATGTGCAGGAAACGCTCTCGATCACGGATCGGGCTTACATCATCAACGAGGGTACGATCCTTGAGGCGGGGACGCCCGAAGTCATTGTGAACAGCGCAGTCGCTCGAGCGGTATACTTAGGGGAGCGCTTTCAGCTGTAGTAGTAAGATCGCTCGAATACATACCCATGAAGCTCAGGCTCGATCTTCGACTCAGTCAAAAGCTCATCATGACGCCGCAGCTGCAGCAGGCGATCAAGCTGTTGCAGCTCTCCAGACTGGAATTGCAGCAAACGCTAGAACAGCACCTACTCGATAATCCCCTCCTCGAGGAAGCCCAGACTGAAATCGAAGAAGCTGACGAAGCCAGGGAATCAGAGTCTCCAACTGAGGCTCTCACCGCGACCTCCCCCACCAGCACCGAGGCCGAGCTACCTGCTCCGGCCGATGATCGCACGAATGCAGAGGAGCTGTCCGCTGCAGGCTGGGAGGATTACTTCGATCAGGATCGACGGGCCGGCGATGTCGAATATCCTGGTTCGGCCCAGGACGACATGCCTTCATTCGAACAGACTCTGACGACGGCCAAATCGTTGGAGGAGCATCTGGTGTGGCAGTTGTCGTTGTCCACACTGGATGATCGTCAGAAGGCATTGGCCCGGCTCATCATCGGGAATCTGGAAGAGGACGGCTATCTCAGAACCACCCTTGAAGAGGTGATCGCCGGCACAGACTTTACCGTGGAGGAGGCGGAGCAGGCGCTGCAGGAGGTACAGAAGCTTGACCCGGCCGGCGTCGGTGCGCGCGATTTGCCTGAGTGTTTATTGCTTCAATTAGGCTACTTGGGAAAAGGGCCAATGGGCTCTGTGGGAGCTAGACCGGGCGCCCTCCGGGGCAGCGTCGTCGAGGCGGTCATCAAGCACCACCTCAAGGATCTTGAAAAGAAGCAGTATGCGAAAATTGCCAAGACTCTGGATGTGACGTGCGAGGAGGTGTTTCAGGCTACCAAGGTCATTGAATCCCTGGAGCCTAAGCCGGGGCGACCGTTCTCCTCTTCGGACAATCACGTCATCGTCCCGGATGTATTCGTTGCGCGACATGAGGGGGAATGGGTCGTGCTCTTGAACGACGATGGCTTGCCGAGAATGCGCATTAGCCCCTACTATAAACAACTTATGGGAGGACAGTCCACGACGGGAGAAACTAAAGCCTATCTCGACGAAAAGCTTCGCGCAGCCCAATGGGTGCTCCGCAGCATCGAACAGCGGAATAAGACGATCGTGAAGGTCGTGGCCAGCATCGTGAAATTTCAGCAGGCATTTTTCGATCATGGTGTCGTAGCGCTCAGGCCGCTGGTTTTGAAACAGGTGGCAGACGATGTGGGGATGCACGAATCCACCATCAGTCGGGTGACCGCCAATAAGTACGTGTATTGCCCACAGGGGATGTTCGAATTGAAGTATTTTTTCAATGCGGGCTTGCAGCGTGCTGACCAACAAGGGGAGATGCTGTCCTCGGTGACGGTGCGGGAGATGATTCGTAAGATGGTCGCAGAGGAAGACTCAGCACATCCGCTTAAGGACGAAGAGATTGCGGACCGTCTCCGACGTCAACATATTCTGATTGCACGAAGAACGGTGGCCAAGTATCGAGCCGAGGAGAATATCCCGTCCGCCAGCCAGCGACGACGTTTCTTCTAGTTCGTCCCGCATGCAGCGCGATCCGTTACGAGTGTGGAAGGGCCGGACGGGTAACCTCGCGCCCATGTGGTGCGCGTGTCCAAGAGAAGAGCATCGATCGATCAGCCAACTAAGGAGAAACGCATGAGTGTGTCGATTACGGGGAGGCACGTGGCGGTGACGCCAGCGTTGCGACGCTACGTCGAGAGTAAGGCCGACCGGTTGGACCGGTTCGGTCTCGGACTGCACACGGTGCAAGTCATCATTGCGGTCGAGAAATTCCGTCATTCTGCGGAGGTCCTGTGCGTTTTCAATCGGCGACAATATCGGGCGAAGGCTTCGTCTTCCGAGATGTACGCTTCCATCGATCTTGTGATGGATAAGATCGAGCGGCAGCTTCGCGAGAAGAAGGCCCGACTGGTCAACCACAAGGGGAAGGCGCGACGCCGGCTGGTTGCCGCAGCATTGGAGTCTCAGCCTCCCTTGCGTCCATCCCTCCAGATCGTCAGGCCGATCGTGCCGACACTCGCTTTGGATGAGGCGATTGCCATTCTAGAGGCCGATCCCGACTCACCGGTGGTGTTTGTGGACGGAGAGACCGAGGAGATGAGCGTCCTCCGTCGGTCGACGGACGGGCGTGCCGAGCTGCTTGTGCCTCGTCGTCGACGCTCTCGTGGAGCCGGATGAGCGAGTTTCAACTCATTGTCATCAGTGGGTTGTCAGGATCCGGGAAAACCCATGCCCTTAAATGTTTTGAAGACGAGGGATACTTCTGTGTCGACAATCTGCCGCCTGCGCTCCTGCCTACGTTCGTGGAGCTGTGCCGTCAGCAGGGTGGTGAGGTCCGCAACGTAGCGCTCGGGATCGATATCCGGGAGCGGGCGTTTCTCGGTGACCTCACGGACAACCTCGATCGTGTCAAGGAACGTGGTTTTAAATTCCGCCTCCTCTTTTTTGAGGCCCGGGAGGACGTGCTTGCCCGGCGATTTTCCGAATCTCGCCGGCCCCATCCGGTGATGCCAAATGCCCCGTTGCTCGATGCCGTCCGGTGGGAACGCGAGCGGTTGCACGAGTTGCGGAGTGCGGCAGACCGCATCATTGATACCAGCGATCTGACCGTCCACGAGCTCAAGGGCGTCCTTGAGCGCTACGTCCACCGAGAGTCGGCCGGTCGCCGGATGACCATTTCCCTGGTCACGTTCGGCTATAAATTCGGTGTCCCCTATGACATCGATCTCCTGTTTGACGTCCGTTTCATGCGCAATCCATACTTTCATGAGGATCTGAAACACAAGACCGGAGAGGATTCGGTGGTGCAGTCCTATGTGCTACAAGATGATTCGTCTAGACGGTTTGTGGACATGTTGCTCGACATGCTCCGATTCGCCATACCTCTCTATGAACGAGAGCGACGCAGCTACCTCAACATCGGTTTCGGGTGCACCGGCGGACGGCACCGCTCCATCGCCATCGCCTGTCACGTGAAGGAAGCGCTCGCCAGCAGCGGATTCGAATCCATCCTGTTTCATCGCGATATCCACAAAGTCTGACGGGCTGCCGCCTAGCGCGAACGGCGGTGCGCGGAATAGTGCTTTCCTTGACAGCCTGAAGGCATGGACTATACTTGGCATTGTCCGCACAAGCTAAGTACCTAGTCGGTACGCATCCTTTACCACACGCTGAAATGACTAGGTAAAATGGCGCTGCGTGGCCCAAACCGTTTGTCGGCGCCCGTCGGGCGGTAAGGAGTCAGAACTCATGCTGGCGCAGTTACGCAACGTGTTATCCACAGACTTCTCCTCCCTGCTCGCACCCAAGCGGTTGCTGATTGGATTGGACATTGGGTCGAGCGCCATCAAGGTCGTGCAATTGAAGGAAGTCAAAGGCCGCTACGTTTTGCAGAAGTGCGGGATCAAGCCCCTCGAGCCCGAAGTGATCGTCGATGGGACGGTCATGGACGAAGGACGGGTCGTGGCGGCTATCAAGGAACTCCTGGAAGAACAGGGCATTAAGAGCAAGAATGTGGCGATCTCGATTTCCGGCCATGCGGTGATCGTGAAAAAGATCAGTCTCCCGCCCATGCCGGACGAGGAGCTGGAAGGACAGGTCAAACTTGCGGCTGAGCAATACATCCCGTTCGACATCAACGAAGTCAACCTCGACTTTCACGTTCTGCATCCGGGAGACGAGGGTGATGAAGGAGATGGACAAATGTCCGTTCTCCTGGTGGCCGCCAAGAAGGACAAGGTCAACGAACTCTGCGAGCTTGTGAAAACCGCCGGTTTGGTCCCGGTCGTGATGGACGTGGATGCCTTTGCCATTCAGAACATGCATGACTTGAACTATCCGGCCTCGAAGGGGGAAGTGACCACGATCGTAAACGTCGGTGCGAGCGTGATGAACATCAACATCATTCGAAACGGCGCCTCTCTGTTCACACGTGACATCCCATTGGGCGGCAACAAATACACGGAAGCGATTCAGCGCGAATTAGGTTTGTCGTTCGAGGAAGCCGAGGATCTGAAGACGGGCGCGCGCAAGCGTGCCGGGACGGAGGACTCCGTCAGCATGGTCCTCGATGGCGTCAATGCCGAGGTAGCCTCGGAAATTGCCAGAACGGTCGATTACTACAAGAGTACGACGGGCGAGGGCGATGTGGAGCGGCTGTTGCTGTGTGGAGGGGGCGCTAAGGTCCACGGTCTGGTTGACCACCTTCAGGAGCGGATGCAAATCACCGTGGAACTGGTCAATGCGTTCGGAGAAATCGATTGTTCCGGTTCCGAAGTCGACGCAGCACAGTTGACCCAGGTCGAAACGGCGGCCGCAGTGGGCGTCGGATTGGCGCTTCGCGCAATGGGGGACTGATGATTCGCATAAACCTGATCGCGGGACCGCGCGTCAAAAAAGCCCAAACCGGACAGCTCGACGCCAGGGTCGAAGGCTTGATGTTCGGGACGGTGTTGCTCCTCACGTTGTTCGGGTGCTGGATGTATGTGAGCAGCGTTCAGGCCGAGCGAGAGTTGAAAGAACAGGAAAAGCGAGACAAGGACAAGCAAGTTGCTGTTCTCAAGGAACAGGTGAAGCAGGTTCAGGATTTTGAGCAAAAAAAGAAGGTGCTGGAGGACAAAAATCGAATCATCGACCAGTTGGAAGCAGCGCGGTCTGGACCGGTGAAAGTGCTGGACCAGGTGAGTCGCAGCATTGAACCGCTCAAGCTGTGGTTGCTCAGACTGAGTCTGACGAACGGGACGGTCGAGGTCGAGGGACGCGCGTTGACCAACGACGACATCGTGGAATTCGTCAACAATCTGCGACGAACCGATTCATTCAACAATATTCAGCTCGTCGAATCGCGGGCATCGACGGAAAATAAGATCGACCTGTACTCGTTCAAACTTAGATTCGCTCTGAAGGTTTGACCATGCAAATGCCCAAAATCAGCGTGAGTTCCCTGCAGAGCATCCCGCTGGTCCAGAAGCTGGCGCTCGTGGCGTTGGTGATCGCCGTGTTCGTCGGCGTGACGTACTACTATTTTGTCGAGCCGGAGGAAGCACAGATCGCGCAACTGACGAGCCAGATTGGCCAGCTGGATTCCGAGATCCAAACGCTGACGATCAAGGTCAAACACCTGGATGAGTTGATCGCGGCGAGCAAGCAACTGGAAATCGAACTGGCTAAAAAGAAGGAGAAGCTGCCGCCGGCGGAAGAGGCGGTCATGTTGCTCAAGCAGCTTTCGGACCTGGGAATCCGCCTGGGATTGGATATCAAGCTGTGGAAGCCAGGACCGCCGTCGGAGGATCCCTCCAAGCTGTTCGTGAAGATGCCGGTCAATGTCGAAGTGACGGGCGGATATCACACGGCTGCCTTGTTTTTTGATCGTGTGAATCACATGCCCAGGATCATCAACGTGTCAGATCTCAAGATGGCCGATCCGAACGTATCGCAGGGCCGGGTCGTCACCAAAACCGTTTTCGATCTGGTCGCCTACGCCGCGCCGGAGGAAAAGCCTGCCTCCGCGGAGACAGCCAGGATGGCGGCTGCTCCGGGCGGAGCTACGGCGCCGAAACCGCCGGTGCCTGCGACCCCGGCAGGAGCGAAGTGATGCGACTGTTCTCATCCACGAGATTCCGGGGGGCGCTGGTCGGCGCAGCTGTCGTGTCGTGTGCTGCGGTGCTGTGCACAGAGGTGCTGCCAGGGTACGCGCAACCGGTTTCCGAGGCCAAGTCAACCGGGCAGCTTACTCCGCCCGCCCCGGCGTCGATTCCGCTTAAGCCTATCGGGGACATCCAACAAGAGCGGCCCTCATTGCCGCCTTCGGATCCGCTGCCCGGCCTGGCACCGGCGACGGGAGAACTGGCGCCGGCGGATCCCGTGGAGTCGGCGACGTATGATCCATCCGGTCGCCGGGATCCATTCGTGGCGATCATCCAGCTGTTGCAGCAAAAGAAGGAAGACGACGCGAACCTACCTCCCTTGCAGCGCATTGGGCTAACGGAGATCAATTTGGTCGGCGTGGTGTGGGGGGGGGCTGGGTACACCGCCATGGTTCAAACGCCCGATGGCAAGGGGTATGCGATACGTCGCGGAACACGCATGGGGCCGAATAATGGGATCGTGACTTCCATCACGGAACGGGGACTCATCGTGGTGGAGCGCTTCACGGATATCTATGGGAAAAAACAGGAACGTGAGTTCGTGAGACTACTCCATCAAAAAGAGGGTTCAGAATGAAACGGCATACCATCCTCACCGTGGCAGTGGCATTGACGCTCGGTACCGCAGCCAGCGCGCTTGCGGAGTCGGTCCGCGAGAGCGACTCCCGGATGAGCGTGCCCGCGGTGCTCCAAGGAATCAGCGTGGAGCGGCTCCACGATCGAGTCCGGGTGACGATAGACGGTATTCAGTCCTCGAACATGTACCAGGTCGAGGACAGTCGTATCCCGCCCATGGTGGCCGTGTCATTGAACGGGACTGAGACTGGTGCCAGCGGAGAACTCAGGGTAGATCAACCTCCGGTGCGACGAGTCATTCGCGATCAGATCGCTTCCGCCGGTCATGGCTCGAGGGTTGTGTTCCAACTGACCGACTATGTGGTGCCGGAGATCACGAGGACCGAGCGAGGGCTGCAAGTGGATTTCCCGGCGGCCCGCGGGGCGGCGGCAACGGCTTCCACCATCACCGGCATCCGTATGCATCCCCTGGCGGAAGAGACGGCGGTCATGGTATCGGCCGATGGGCAATTGGAGTTCGACGCCCACATGGCCAGTGGGAACCGGCTGGTGGTCGATCTTCCGGGTGTGTCCACGCCGCTGACTTCCCCCGTTCAGGCGGAAGCGAGCGCCGTGGTGGAGCGCATTCGTTTGGGCCGCCATGCGGACAAGTTGCGTCTCGTGTTGGATTTGTCCGGCCCCAGCCACTATGTGGTGGAGCCCGCGCCATCGGGACTGACCGTTCGCATATCGAGAGACCAGCCCGACGCGGTTACTGAGGCGATGCCGTCCCCATCGGGGCCACAGAGTCGGTCGTCTGCGACCTTGGTCACTCGGGTGTCGCATGCCGCCCCGGCTCAGCTCCTCGGTACACGCCCTTACGGGTTGGCGGTCAAGCCGCAACGTACGCAGATGGCCAACATCGATGACTCCCGCTCCAGAGACGAAGCGGTGGTGGATCAGCCGCGCTACGTCGGCCGTCGAATGTCGCTGGACTTCCAGTCAGCCGAAATCACCAATGTCCTGCGGCTCATCGCGGAGGTCAGCGGGTTCAACATTGTCGTGGGAGAGGGCGTCAAGGCCAAGGTCACGATGAAAATCGTCAACGTACCATGGGACCAAGCCTTGGACATGTTGCTGAAGATGAATGGTCTCGGAATGATCAAGCAAGGGAATATCGTCTGGGTCGACACGCTTTCCAACATTGCCAAACAACAGCAGGAAGAGGCGAACGCAAGGAATTCGAAGACTGCGGCGGAAGAATTGGTGACCCGGATCTTCTATCTGCGGAATGTCCAGGCGCAAGAAGTGCAGCAGTCGTTGAGGCAATACATCACGTCGCGCGGCATGATGCAATCCAACGTTGGAAGCAATGCCATTATCGTCCGCGACGTCGAATCAAAGATCGGTGTCATCAAACAGATGATCGATGGGTTGGACATTATGGTGCCTCAGGTGGAGATCGAAGCCCGCGTCGTGCAGGCCAATACGAACTATACTCGGTCGCTCGGCATTCAGTGGGGCTTCAGTAACGTCAATCAATTGGGGAACTCGAACGGGGTTGCCAATTTCCGTGCCGGGACCACCGGTCCGTTTGGCGCTCCCGAAAGCAATTTTCTGGTCAACTTGCCTGCGTCGGTCGCTGGGCTGACGCCGCCTCCGGCCCTCGGATTCCAGTTTGGCAAGACCGACGGGGCCTTATTGGATCTGAGACTGTCCGCTGGAGAAGCTTTGGGATTGACCAAGGTCATCGCTTCGCCGAAAATCACGACGCTCGACAAGCGGGATGCCAAGATCTCTCAAGGTGAATCGATTCCGTTCCAAACCGTATCATTGCAAGGAACCCAGACGACGTTTGTCGATGCCAACCTCGAGCTCCAAGTGACGCCACAAATCACTTCCCGCGATCCGAACGAGGTGGCCAAGAACATCATGATGAAGGTAAGGGCTACCCGGAACGCGGTCGGGGCCAGAAGCAATCCTGCTGGTCCCAGCATCGATAAACGAGAGGCCAATACCCAGGTGTTGGTGCGCGATGGGGAAACGATGGTGATCGGTGGGGTCTACGTGGATTCCCAACAGAACAACGTCAATGGTGTGCCCTATCTCTCGCGCATTCCTGTCCTCGGCTGGCTGTTCAAAAACAAAATCGAAGACATTGCCAGGCAGGAACTGTTGATCTTCCTCACCCCCAACATCGTGAAAACCTAACCGACCGATTTCGTCCGTTCACGACGCGAGTCCCACGCCGCGGGGAAACCCGCGGCAAAGGACTGCCCTTTCGTACCGACGGTCATCACCCAGTTCGCCTTCGCCCCGCATCTTGCATGGATTCTCGACATGGTCCTACGTTCTGATCACTGACGATACCAGTTGCAGGAGGTTGTCGCGGTATGGAGAGCACGGGCCTGGGTGAATTGGCCCGCGACCCACCGCGACGGCGTTTGATCTCTTGGTGCAGTGATCGGACCACTCCTTTGCATGCGCCGTGCGCGGGTAGGTAGCCTACGTCTGTCTGCGGAACCGGAGCGTGGCTTCACGAAGCCGTCCGGCAGGGCGTGAGGGGACAGCTCGGGGAACCAAGACATGCAGCGCTCGACGCCAAGGACTTTTAAGTCCCTCACGCCTGTGCTACGATTCTCCCATCCGACCTCTCCTGCCTGTCCCTGCACAG
Source organism: Nitrospira sp. (assembly GCA_036984305.1). Classification (NCBI taxonomy): domain Bacteria; kingdom Pseudomonadati; phylum Nitrospirota; class Nitrospiria; order Nitrospirales; family Nitrospiraceae; genus Nitrospira; species Nitrospira sp. The sequence goes on along the minus strand of BQWY01000002.1, from coordinate 60,876 downwards.
GGACGAGACCAGACGGCCTTGAGCCGGGAGCGCGGTCGTCCTGTCGATGATCCTACCGATTACTGGCTCCAGATTTCGCATCTGATGACGGCAATGGCTTCCATATCGGTGCCGGTTGTCCTTGGCGATCGTAGCTATGACATCACCATTCAATCCGGTTTGCTCGGAGAGCTTGGAGGGCATCTCCGGCGTCTCGGCGCCAAGGGAACCGTATGCATTGTAACCGATCGGACCGTGGGGGGACTCTATGCTCCGACAGCCGTACGGTCCATTCGGCGGGCGGGGTTGGGCGCGCAGCTGGTGACGGTGCCAGCCGGCGAACGAGCCAAGAGCCTCGTTTGGCTTGGGCGGGTGTTGGACCGCTTCGTGGAAGCCCGGCTGGAGCGCAGTTCGTTTCTCGTTGCGCTCGGCGGTGGGGTTGTCGGTGACTTGACGGGATTTGCCGCAGCGAGCTACCTGCGCGGGATCCCCTTTGTCCAGGTACCCACCACTGTGGTGGCCCAGGTCGATTCTAGTGTCGGGGGAAAAACCGGCATTAACCACCCCCAAGGGAAGAATCTTATCGGTGCTTTCTACCAGCCGCGCGCCGTACTGGTCGATCCGTCTACCCTTCGGACATTGCCGCTTCGACAGCGGCTCGGGGGAGTGGCGGAGGTTATCAAATATGGTGTCATTGCCGACCAGGAATTCTTCGTGTATCTCGAGCGGACGATGTCCAGCGTCCTGAAGATGGATGAAGACACGATTGCGAAGATCATTCAGCGTTCGTGTGAGATCAAGGCCGAGGTCGTGGCATCGGACGAACGGGAAGGCGATCGTCGCCGTATCCTGAACTACGGACACACGATCGGGCATGCATTGGAGACGCTCGGACACTATCGCGCGTTGATTCACGGTGAGGCGGTGGCCATAGGAATGGTGCAGGAAGCGTGGATCTCGCACAAGCTCGGTTACTGCCGGTTGGACGTGCCGGAACGTATCCTCACATTGGTGGAGGCCGCCGGGTTGCCAAGCCGTCTGCCGCGATGCACCGAGCGCCAGCTGTGGGACGCGATGCAGCACGACAAAAAGGTGGTGCAGGGCCAGGTTCATGGTGTATGGCCTGAACGAATCGGAGCCGTGCGGATCGCACCGATCGGACGGTCAACGTTCGCGCGGTGGTATCGTACACGGACCCGGGATTAGGGAAACAATGAAACGTAGTTCCAATTCGACGCAGCGAATCCAACACGCTTTGCGCACCAAAACGCGCGAAGTCGAGGTGCTACATCGTATCAGCGACTCCATCAGCAACACCCTTGATCTCGCGGCGGTCCTCCGCCATATCGTGGATGTGGTGGTCGAGGTGACTAAATGCGACGCTTGCCTGCTCTATCTCTTGTCCGCGGACAAGCATGAGTTGGTTCTGCGGGCATCGAAAAATCCGCATCCTCGCCTGATTGGCAGAATTACGATCGGATTGGGTGAAGGTATCACAGGGTGGGTCGCCCGAGAGCGGACCAGCGTTGTCATTCCCAGCAGCGCCAGTGACGATCCACGCTTCAAGTTTTTTCACAACTTGCCGGAAGACCGCTATCAGGCGTTTGTGTCCGTGCCCATCTTGACCAAGAAGGAAGTGGTCGGGGTCATCAATGTGCAGCACAAGCGACCGCGCCGGTACGGTACAGACGAACTGGCCCTGCTGACCACGATTGCCAATCAGGTGGGCGGAGCCATCGAGAATGCCCGACTCTATGAAGAGATGCGGCGCAAGGCTCTTCAGGTCGAGACGTTGTCACAGGTTTCCGAAACGGTGACCTCCAATCGATTGATTGAGGACGTCTTCCAACTGATCGTTGCGATGGTTGCGCAACTCATGAACTCAAAGATCTGCTCGATCATGGTGCTGGATCACGACAAGGGCGAACTGCGAATCGTGGCAACCCAAAGCCTCAGCGAAGCCTATCGGCGCAAGCCAAACCTGCGGGTCGGCCAGAGCATCAGTGGTCGCGCCGTGCAGGAACGGCGCCCCATCATGGTGCCGGACGTCACAACAGATCACGATTTCATGTATCCAGATCTGGCACGGCGCGAAGGACTCTATTCCCTGTTGTCCGTTCCGATGCTGGTCCGAGAAAAGGTCGTCGGCGTCATCAACACCTACACCTCCGTTCCCCATGAGTTCACCAACGAGGAAACGAAGATCCTTCAGGCTATCGCCAATCAAGCGGCCATCGCGATCGAGCACACGACGCTGATCGACAAGTCCTTCGAGATGCAGGAGGCACTCGCGGTGCGCAAAGTGGTGGAGCGCGCGAAGGGCTATATTATGCGGACACGGCGACTCTCGGAGGAGGAGGCGTTCCGCCTCATTCAACGGCAAAGCATGGCGATGCGTAAATCGATGCGTGAGGTTGCTGAGGCCATTTTACTGGCCGGAGAGATCGACGGGCAGGCTGGCGGGGCAGGGACGGCATCCTAGCGGCGGGTGCTACGGCGCGGGAGTAACTTTTCCGCCAGGTGGTACTTTCGAAGGGGCCTGCCCCGGTGTCGGCGGCCGCCGTTTCAGCTGTTCAAGTTCTTTCCGCAATCGTTCCAATTCCAGATCCTTCTCGACAACAAGATCTTTCAATTCACGAATTTGATTCTGGGGTGGGGTCTCTGCGCTTGCCGGCCGCGACGGCGCAGGTGCGGACGTGGTCCCGGATGCCTGCGACGCCCCGGGCGCAGGGGCGGGCGTTACGACCAAACTGGGGAGTGCTTGATAGTCGATGACAAACGAGGGTAGTTCGTCTGAAACCGGCAGTGCCTCGCGAGCATACGTATCTGGTCGAAGAGCGGCCGCCGGAGAGAAGGACACCTTGTACTCGGCCAGACCGGTGGGATCCGGCAGGAGACGATTGGCCATCCGGATCGTGTCGGGTGGGTCGGGCACGTAACGGAATTTCGTCAACACGGCGTGCAACGAGCGGCCAAAGACGTACAGCGCCCCCGAGGTTTCCTCTGTGCTCACCTGTTCGGGACTGGGAATGGACGAGCCGGCTCCGGCTCCAGGAACCCGCTTTGCGCGATAACCGGTCGGTGGCTGCTGGAGTTCAAACACGACAAATTGGGAAGGAGAGGCCTTCGCCAAGGCCGAGCTCAGGAGCGGAGCCAAAAAAGCGGCCTCTTCCTTGGTAAAGATCGGCCGTGGCGTTCCGGACGTGTCCAACAACGCACCGAAACTTGAGGTTTCTTTGATCTGAAGACCTCTCAGAAGCGATGCGATCACATCAGGTTCGATGAGAGCGGGATGTGACGCATCCAAGCCAGTCCGCACCCCAACGCCGCCGCTTGCGCCTCGCTCAGGGACGGTTTCGAGATAGACGCGTCCCCGAGGTCCGTCGTAGAGCCCTGTTCGGGAAGAGGAAAGCAGTCCACAACCGTGAAACGTGATTAGGCAGAGGAGAGAGCCCGTGACCAGCTGCCACGGAAAAATGGACGTAAAAATGTGCATGTGTGCTGGGGGGTACCCAAACATCATGAGGACGGCTGGGCACTTCGTGGTTTGCCGCAGTGTACCACAGGAGTGCAGATAAGAAGAAACCCATTGACAACCAAGAGAGCGATCCGATACAAGAGGGCCGTTTTTGTGTGTGTCAGTTCGTGGAACAGCGTGGTTCCACGACGATTTTTTTCCAAGTTCACATGAGGACAACGGCGTCCTTTTGGTCCAAATGGGCCGGAAGGGCGTTTTTTTTTGTTCCGACGCCCTGCGGTCAAGACTAGACGGTCTCTCAACCAGGAGGGCGAAGGGATGAATGCGGACGGTATGTATCGAAAGTGGTTGGGGGTGCTGATCATTGCCACGCTGGTGGCGGTGCCCGGGGCCTATGCCGAAGAGCAGAGTGCGGAAGAGGCGGCAGGAGCGGGACGTCTCATCCGCGAAGAAGAGACGCCGCCCCCGATTCTTTGCGCAGGATGCATTGCACCGGCGTTTCCCACGGACGGAAAAGGCAGCATCAGTCCCTACGGGCGGGTCGAATTGGACGCCATTTACAGTACGAGAAATAATAACCCACTGGACCCGGGGCAGTTCAACGGGTATGCCACGGCGGCCGGAACGAGTTCGAACAGCAGCAGCACGCTCAATCCGCGATACAGCGTATTCGGATTGCGCGCTGATCGAACGGATGGCAAACATTCGCTGTCCGGTGTGGTTGAGACAGATTTTTACGGGCAAACGGACAATGCAGGCAACATTCTCCCGCGCTTGCGTTTGGCCAACGTCAAGTACTCGCCCAACAATGGGCGATCCACGTTGACGGTCGGGCAAGATTGGACGCCGATCATGGGATTGCACCCCAATCTCATCGATTTCTCGATCATGGGGTACAACGGCAATCTCTGGCAGCGCTTGCCGCAAATCACGTTAAAACATCGATTCAGCGACCATGTGGATGGTTTGTTGACGGTTATGCGGTTTGAGCGCGGTCTTTCTGCCATCCAGCCGCAGACACAGCGGCGGCCCTTCACGGGAAGCGCCGTCGGCGGATCGCCTCCGGTGAGCTGTACGAATCCAACCGGGGCGTTTGCCTGTTCGGAGAACGCCTTCAACGATCCTGTGCAAATGCCGTATGTGGGAACGCGCTGGGCCTACACCGGCACCGGGAAACAGCAGGGTTTCATGATCGCCGCCAATGCGGCCTATCGGTACTACCGATCCGCTCCCACCGCGGCAACCGGTGGGATTCCGTCTGGACAGGATATCCAATCATTCGTGGTCGGCGGCGAGTTAGTCGTGCCCATTACGAGCCGCCTGAAGTTCACGGGTGAAATTGCCTACGGGCAGGGATTAGGCGTGGAATGGTTTCGTTACGGGCAGGAACGGAACCTTGGCACCGGTAAGGTGATTCGGACGATGGTGGGATGGGCGGAATTAAACTATGCCCACTCTCATAAGTATACCTTCGTCGGTGGGTACGGGTTCGACAATCCGTTTAACTCCGACCTTGCCGGGACCACCGCCGGGCCCGATACCCAATATCTGCTGAACCACCGGTTCTATCTGACAGCGGTCCGACATCTGTGGGGAGACTTCTATACCGGACTGGAGTGGAATCACCTCATGACGCACTGGACAACTGGAGACCAGAATCAAGGCGACAACTTCATGCTGTCCTGGTGGTACAACTTCTAAGCCGAGAAGCAAAAGGAGTCGAACGATGAAACCTATTAACGAAACGACGACCGACACACAGAAGCCTCTTGCGGACGAGGCCGGGCCTGAAAACCTCTCCCGTCGGGAACTTTTGTCCAAGGGGGGGCGAACGGCGGCCGGGATCGGTGTGGCTGCGCTCCTGGGGAACCTCGGACATTGGGCATTGTCATATGCAGCGGGGAAGGAACCGATCAAGATCGGTATCTTGCATTCGCTGAGCGGCACGATGGCGATCAGCGAGGTATCCCTGCGGGATGTGGTCATGATGGCTGTCGAAGAGATCAACGCCAAGGGCGGGGTCATGGGACGACCGATCGAACCGGTGGTGGTGGATCCCGCGTCGAACTGGGATCTGTTTGCGGAGAAGGCGAAGGGTCTGCTCCTGCAGGACAAGGTGGCGGTCGTATTCGGGTGTTGGACGTCCGTCAGCCGGAAATCAGTGCTTCCCGTATTCGAAAAGAACAACGGCTTGCTGTTCTACCCCGTCCAATACGAGGGCGAAGAATGCTCGCACAACGTCTTCTATACGGGGGCGGCGGTCAATCAACAGGCCGTGCCGGCAGTCGAGTATCTCATGAGCAAGGAGGGTGGCGAGTACAAGAAGTTCTATCTGTTGGGCACTGACTACGTGTATCCACGCACGACGAACAAGATTCTTCGCGCCATGTTGTTGGCGAAGAAGGTGGCAGCCGCCAATATCATGGAGGAGTATACGCCCTTTCATCACCAGGACTATCAAACGATCGTCGGAAAGATTAAGAAATTTTCCGCCGGAGGCGGCGCCTGCGTCATCAGCACCATCAATGGAGACAGCAATGTTCCGTTCTACAAGGAATTCGCCAATCAAGGACTTCGGTCTGAGGATGCGCCGATCATGGCGTTCAGCGTCGCCGAAGACGAGTTGCGTGGGATGGATACGACTCCGTTGGTGGGGCACCTCGCGGCATGGAACTATTTCCAGAGCGTCGATACACCGCAGAATAAAAAATTCGTGTCAAACTTCAAGGCGTATTGCGAAAAGAACAAGCTGCCGGATGGTGGCAATCGCGTCACGGACGATCCGATCGAAGCCGCCTACTTCGGGGTGCATGTGTGGAAACAAGCCGTGGAGAAGGCTGGCTCGACCGCGGTGGACAAGGTGCGCAAGGCGGTCTATGGCAGCAAGTTCTTGGCCCCAGGCGGCGAGATCATGATGGATTCGGCGAATCATCACACCCACAAACCGGTGTTGATTGGAGAGATCCGCAAGGATGGCCAGTTCAAGACGATCTGGCGCTCGAAGGGACTCGTCAAACCGGAGCCCTGGAGTGAGTATACCAATCCAGACAAGGGATGCGATTGGGTTGCGCATCAGGGTACCTACAAAAAGAAGTAGGGCGACGAAGCGATTCAATGAGGCAACCGACTAGAGCCGTGGTGCGGGTGTTGGCCGGGATCGCCCTAGCGTGGCTCTGGTTGGCATGGCCGGCGGGGAGTTGGGCCGAGACCGGCGGTGGGGTGACTCCCGTCGCCGGTCTCGAGCATACGATTGCTCGGTTGACGGCGGAGGATCCCGCCGAGCAAGAGGCGGCGACCGCCGAGTTGGTCGAATCTTCCGATCCAAACTTGCTGTCACAGTTGGAGGCATTGCGCGAGGAGGCGGACCGGTCGACGCGCCGGGCGCTCAAGCCCGTTTTGGACTTGCTGAAAAATCGCGCGAAGCTTGGCGACGACGACCCAGAAGTGCGGCGTGCAGCGGCCACGGATCTGGGTTCGGTGGGAAGCCCACTCGCGGTACCGTGGCTCGAGAGCCAGCTGGTCTCGGAGTCGCATCGATGGGTCCGCTACGCGCTACGAGAATCACTCGCGCTGATTCGTCTGGCACATGGTACCACCCAGCAACAAGTGGAGGCCGTGCGTACGCTGGGCGATCTGGCCAGCCCCAATGGACTGCCGCGTTTGAAGGAGCTGGTCGAAGAGGCGAATGCCGACGAATCAGAGACCACAGGCGCAGGGAGCGGCCAGCCGAGCCCGGACGTATTGGCCACGGCCCACCAGGCCATCGAGCAAACCGAACGGTGGGGCGTGTGGGCTGGAGTGTTCGAAACGCTTTTTCACGGGTTGAGCCTCAGTTCCATCCTCCTAATGATGGCGTTGGGCTTGGCGATCGTCTTTGGCCTCATGGGCGTCATCAACATGGCCCATGGCGAGTTGATGATGATCGGGGCCTATGCGACGTTCGTCACCCAGGAACTCTTCAAAGCGTATTTGCCCACCGAGGTGTTCGACTGGTATTTTTGGGCGGCGTTGCCCTGCTCGTTTCTCGCGGCCGCTCTGGTCGGTTTGCTCTTGGAGATGTCCGTGATTCGTTTCTTGTATGGTCGGCCCCTGGAAACGATGTTGGCGACGTGGGGCGTCAGTTTGATCTTGATTCAGTCGGCCCGTGTCATGTTCGGAGACCTGACCGCGGTGACGGCGCCGGCATGGTTCAGTGGAGGGGTGCAGGTGATGGTTGGCGTGTTCGTCCCGTACAACCGGCTCTTCTTGATCGTGCTCTCGGCGGTGAGCGTGATGGCGATCTACGCGCTCCTGTTCCGCACGCGAGTTGGCCTTCGGGTCCGGGCGGTCATGCAGAATCGGAACATGAGTGCGTGCCTGGGAATCCCGACTCGCCAGGTCGATGCATATACCTTTGCCTTCGGCTCCGGGCTTGCAGGACTTGCGGGATGGGGGCTCACACTGATCGGGAATGTGGAGCCTGGCCTTGGGCAGAACTATATCGTCGATTCCTTCATGGTCGTCGTAACCGGTGGCGTCGGAAAGCTTGCCGGTACGATTGCGGCGGCGCTTGGCATCGGCGGCCTCAACAAAGTTTTTGAACCGAGCATGGGAGCCGTATATGCCAAGGTCACGATTCTCCTGCTAGTGGTGCTATTTCTACAACGCCGGCCCTCCGGGCTGTTCGCCATCAAAGGACGCCATGCCGAATCCTGAGCCCAATGACCAGCGACGTGGCCTGCAAGTGGGCCCCGGCGTATGGATCATGGCAGCCGTGTTTTTGGTGGTACTTCCAGGGCTGAATATCGTGCCTCCGGCCGATTCATGGTGGCATGTATCCGATTTCTCACTCAATCGATTCGGTAAGTTCCTTTCGTTCGCCATCCTTGCACTGGGGTTGGACCTGATCTGGGGCTATGCAGGCATTCTGAGCCTCGGTCATGGTGTCTTTTTCGGCCTGGGGGCCTATGCGATGGGGATGTACATGGCGCTCTCGATCGGGACGGAGAGCGTGTACGGGAGCGCGCTGCCCGACTTCATGGTCTGGAACCAGGTGCAGGAGTTGCCGCTGTTTTGGAAGCCATTTCACTATTTCCCCGTTGCCGTTCTCGGGGCGCTCATGGTGCCGGCGGCCTGTGCGTTTGTCTTCGGTTCGCTGGCGTTTCGAAGCCGTATCAAAGGCGTATATTTCGCCATCATCACCCAAGCGTTGGCGCTCTGTGCCTGGCTGGTTTTCAACCGCAATGAGACGAATCTCGGAGGGACGAACGGACTCACCGATTTCAAGCTGCTCTTGGGGTTCCGCCTGAGCGAGCCTTGGACACAGCGGTCGCTCTATTTGTTCACGGTCGTGTGTCTGGGCGTGGCCTATATCCTCTGTCGAGCCATCGTGCAATCCCGGGCGGGGAAAGTGCTGGTCGCGATTCGAGACAGCGAGCAGCGCGTGTTGTTTTCGGGGTATTCACCGGCCCAGTACAAGCTGTTCGTGTTCGTGGTCTCTGCTGCCCTCGCGGGGCTCGCCGGGGCGTTGTATGTGCCTCAAGTCGGAATCATTACTCCGGCGCAGATCGGGGTCCTCCCCTCGCTGGAGATGGTGATTTGGGTGGCGGTTGGTGGACGAGGGACCTTGATTGGGGCGATTATCGGGGCAATCGGCGTCAATTGGGGGCGGAGCGTGTTGACGAATTACTTCCCTGAACTGTGGCCGTTCTTACTCGGGGGACTGTTTGTTGCCGTGGTCTTATTCGTGCCGGATGGGATCGTCGGATTGTGGGGACGGGTCAAGATCTGGGTCCGTCCCGAGCAATCGGAAATCGCCAAGGGATCGAGCCCTGGCAAGTGGATTCTCACATGACGGATCATGGTTCGATCATTTATCTCGAAGGGGTCACCGTCGACTACGACGGATTCAAAGCGTTGAACTGCCTGAATTTCATCGTAGGGTACAAAGAACTACGGGTCGTGATTGGTCCCAATGGAGCGGGGAAGACGACCTTGCTGGACGTCATATCGGGAAAGACGAAGCCGGTTGCGGGCAGAGTGATCTTTGGCCACGATACGGATCTCTTACCGCTGCGGGAGCACGAGATCGCCTCGCTGGGCATCGGCCGGAAGTTCCAAGCGCCGTCGATCTACGCCAATTTGACCGTGTGGGAGAATCTCGACCTGTCGCTCAAGCGTCCCAGCAAGGGCGTATGGGCCACGCTCAGAGGGCTTACGACAAAACCGGAACAGGATCGCATCGAGGGAGTATTGGAGACAATCGGGTTGCCGGACTATCGGCACACGCGTGCCGGATCGTTGTCACATGGGCAGAAACAATGGCTGGAAATCGGCATGGTCCTCTTGCAGGACCCGTCGCTCCTTCTCGTAGACGAACCGGTGGCGGGGATGACCGACCGAGAGACCGAGCAAACCGGCCAACTCCTGCTGTCCCTAGCGCAGGAGCACGCCATTGTGGTGATTGAGCATGATATGGAATTCGTACGACAGATCGCACGGGTGGTGACGGTGATGCACGAGGGAACGGTGATCTGCGAAGGAACCGTGGAAACCGTGCAGGCCGATGATCGCGTGCGCGAGATCTACCTAGGCCGGCAAAAGGTCGCCCACGTCTAGCGACCGGCACGAACTGGCGAACGGCGTCGCCAAACGCACGCTTGCTCAACGGCCGTCATCGTCTGTCGAAGGGTGAAGGGCGCTATGTTGCGACTCGATGGCGTCAACGCGTATTACGGCGAGAGTCATATCCTGCGGAATGTCACGTTTGACGTGGACTCCGGACAAGTCGTCTGCCTGATGGGGCGCAACGGCGTCGGCAAGACGACTACGCTCAAGGCGATCATGGGGCTCATTCCGGTCAGGAGCGGGCAGGTCAGCTTCAATGGATCCGACATCACGAAAGCGACCCCAGACCGGCGCGTGGGGTATGGCTTGGGATTCGTGCCGCAGGGGCGCGAAATTTTGCCGCATCTGACCGTTCGCGAGAATCTCAAACTGGGCCTATGGGCGAGAGCCGATGTGGACAGCGCGCAGACGGAATCAGCGGCCTTCGAGGAAGTGTTTTCACTTTTCCCAAAATTGAAACAGATTCTCGATCGTCCGGGCGGCGTTTTGAGCGGCGGCGAACAGCAACAACTCGCCATTGCGCGTGCGTTGCTGACCAATCCCAAGGTGTTGCTGCTTGATGAACCGACCGAAGGGATTCAGCCGTCGGTGGTCGACCAAATTGAAGACGTGATCATCGGCTTCAAAGCTCAGCGCCGTTTTGCCATCCTACTGGTGGAGCAGGGCTTGCACTTTGCCGCCCGGCTTGCCGATGCCTATGTCATTATGGCAAAAGGGGCGGTAGTGGCAGCCGGCAACTCCGGAGAATTGAGCGACGACGTGGTCAGACAGCATCTGGTGGTATAAGAGAGACGCGTCGTGATCTCAGGACTTGTCATCCGGGCGCGCCTTGGCACGATAATGGTCTGCGTGCTGGTGGGATTGTGCGGGTGCGTCACGACCGCGTATCAATCGCTCGACAGGACCGACGGGCAGGATATCACGCAGCTCACGGAGAGCGAGTTCCAGGTCCGCTACTCGGCCGGCGCGCTGACGTCGCAGAAGACGGTGGATGATTTTGTGCGGCTGCGCTGCGCCGAACTGACAGTTCAGCGAGGATATGACTACTTCGAGATGGGAGAACGTTTCGACAGTTTGATGTTGACCCGGAGCACGTCAGTGATGGTCAGGTTGTACAAGGGAACCATACCAGAAGGGGCCACGTTGTTTCATGACGCCCATGCCGTGCTTGTCGAGTTGAACCGACTGCGGAGAGACTGAGCGATGCATCTGACGCCCAGGGAGCAAGACAAATTGCTGATCTATGTGGCCGCGCAGCTGGCTCGAGACCGGAAGGCTCGGGGACTCAAGCTGAATCATCCTGAGGCAATGGCCTACCTGACAGCGGCCATTCTGGAAGGAATTCGCGATGGACGATCGGTGTCCGACTTGATGAGTTACGGGGCCACTCTTTTGAAGCGACATGATGTCATGCCGGGAGTGTCCGACATGATCTCGGAACTCCAGGTGGAGGGGACCTTCCCGGACGGGACCAAGCTGGTGACGGTACATCAACCGATCCGATGAGGCGAGGCATGGCCAAGAACATCACCAAGCGGGCCCGGCGTGCAAAGCCGGCTCGGAAGCGGATGGGCGCTCGGCCCGAGAGGCACTCCGCCGACGTTCATCCTGGGGAGATTCTGTTGGGTGAGGGCGACATCGTGGCGCTGCCGGGTCGTCCGACGATTCAGATGACGGTCGCCAATACGGGCGATCGGCCGATTCAGGTCGGCTCGCATTGCCACTTCTTCGAAGTCAATCGGGCGCTGCAGTTCGATCGGGAGCAGGCCTATGGGTTTCGGCTGCAGACGCCGGCGGGAACCGCCGTGAGATTTGAACCTGGAGAGGAGAAACGAGTCGCTCTCGTGGCATTTGGGGGCAGGCGAGTCGTCTACGGCATCAACGGGCTGGTGAACGGTTCGCTCGACGACGTGGATGTGAAAGCGAGGGCCTTGGCGGCTGCATACGATCAAGGCTTCATTCCGCGGGCAAAGGCGTAAGGCAGGATCGTGGGAAGAGGGGCGAACGCATTGCCGTCAGGTCGCGCACAATTCGTCTGAGGTTTCGTCATGAACTTGTCTCGTCGTCAATACGTCGATCTCTATGGTCCGACGACCGGAGACCGCATACGCCTCGCCGACACGGATTTGATCATCGAAGTCATGCGCGATCTCACCGTTCCCGGTGAGGAAGCCAAGTTCGGCGGAGGGAAGGTCATCCGGGATGGGATGGGACAGTCCCCGACGGCGACGCGTGCGCAGGGGGCACTCGATCTGGTCATCACCAACGCGGTGATCCTCGACTATTGGGGCGTGGTCAAGGCGGACATCGGTATTCGTGACGGTCGCATTGTCGGGATCGGCAAAGCCGGCAATCCGGACCTTATGGATGGGGTGACGCCGGGAATGGAGATCGGTCCTGGCACTGAAGCCCTCTCCGCCGAAGGGCGGATCGTCACAGCCGGCGGAATCGACAGTCATATCCATTTCATCTGTCCCCAGATCGTGTACGAGGCTGTTGCCGCTGGCCTCACGACGTTGCTCGGAGGGGGGACCGGTCCCGCGACCGGGACCAACGCGACGACGTGTACCCCAGGCGCATGGAACATCGGACGCATGCTGGAGGCCGCGGACGGATTTCCCATTAATCTCGGATTCTTTGGGAAGGGCAATGCCGCTCGACCGGAGGGCTTGCGGGAGCAGGTCGAGGCCGGAGCCATCGGGTTGAAACTGCACGAGGATTGGGGCACGACGCCCGCGGCGATTTCGACCTGTCTCGACGTCGCGGAGGAGTACGACGTGCAAGTGGCGATCCACACCGATACCATCAACGAGGCGGGATTCCTCGAGGACACCATCAAGGCCTTCAAGGGTCGCACCATCCATTCATTCCACACCGAAGGAGCCGGCGGGGGCCATGCGCCGGACATCATCAAAATCTGCGGCGAGGCCAACGTGCTGCCGTCGTCGACCAATCCCACGATGCCGTTCACCGTCAATACGATGGATGAACATCTCGACATGTTGATGGTGTGTCATCACTTAAACCCCCGCGTGCCGGAGGACGTGGCATTTGCCGAATCGAGGATACGTCGTGAGACCATTGCCGCGGAGGATATCCTGCACGACATGGGTGCCATCAGCATGATGTCGTCCGATTCACAAGCCATGGGACGTGTGGGGGAGGTCATCATCCGCACGTGGCAGACGGCGCACAAGATGAAGATCCAGCGTGGCCATCTCGCTCAAAACGACATGGTAGGCGGGGAAGAACGGCAAGACAATTTTCGGGCACGCCGCTACATAGCAAAGTATACGATCAACCCGGCCATCGCACATGGCATCGCTCATGAAGTCGGCTCGCTCGAGGTCGGCAAGTTGGCCGACTTGGTGCTCTGGAGACCCGCGTTCTTCGGCGTCAAGCCTGAGATCGTCATCAAGGGGGGATTTCCCATGTCCGCCGCCATGGGAGATCCAAACGCGTCGATCCCCACCCCGCAGCCCGTGTACACCCGTCCTATGTTTGGATCGTTCGGGCGCGCGCCGTACTCGACCAGTCTGACCTTCCTCTCGGCGGCCGGTGTGCAGCGGGGGGTGCCCGCCCAACTGGAATTGCAGAAGCGCATCGCGACGGTGGGGCAGTGTCGGACGATTACGAAACGAGACATGAAGCTCAACAGCGCGATGCCGCATTTGGAGGTTGATCCCGAGACCTACGAAGTGCGGGCCGACGGCCAACTCCTCAGTTGCGATCCGCTCAAGGTGCTGCCAATGGCGCAACGCTATTTCCTCTTCTAGGTGAACGGATTGTGTCCATGCGGTCACGCAGGCCTCTCACCAGGTTCACGGCGCTTGAACTGGTGGAGGGCATTCGACTTATCGATAGCTTTTTCCCCTCGGGAGGATTCGCCTACTCGTCGGGGCTGGAAGCGGCGGTGCAAGGTGGGGCGGTAAAGGCTGAGGCCGAGCTCCAGAGCTTTCTCCAGACGCATCTTCGATTTGGATTGGGGACACGGGAGGCTGTGGCTGTAGCCCGGGCCCGCCAGGCGGCCGTAGACGGTGATGTGAGGAACGCGATCGAGTGCGACTGGGAACTCGAAAGCTTGAAGCTCAGCAGTGCGACGAGGGAAGCTAGTCGCCAGATGGGACGACAAGTGGCTCGCATGCTGTCGGACGAGCCGGAAACCCCTAGCATGGTCTCCGACTTTGCAACGGCAGTCGAAACCAAGTCCACACCCGGGCATCTGGCCGTTGCACTGGGGGTCGTGCTCGGCGCGCAGGGGTGGTCCTGCGAGCATGCCGTGGCCGGGTTCCTCTATCACTCGCTCGTTGGCACGGTGTCCGCGGCGCTGAAACTTCTGCCGCTCGGGCAACAAGCCGGCCAACGTCTGCTCAAGGGATGCCTGCCGGCGCTGGCCGAACTCAGCGTGACGGTCTCGGCAGATCAGGTCATGGCCGGATGGACGCCCCTGCACGACCTGTTTGCAATGCGGCACGGCGGCCTCGAACATCGCTTGTTTCGATCGTAACGGGTCTCGTTCGGCGACTACGAAAGGACAAGGTTATGGGGGGATATCACGTTCATCACCTTCATCACGACGGGGGCCGCCCGACCAAGGCTCGCGCGCGCGGAATTCCGGTGATTGGAATCGGCGGCCCCGTCGGCTCGGGGAAGACGGCGTTACTCGAAGCGCTCTGTCGTCGACTCCGAGACCGGTACAGTCTTGCCGTGGTCACGAATGACATTTTTACCAGAGAAGACGCAGAGTTTCTGACGCGACGAGGCGCGCTAGCGGCGGATCGCATCCTCGGCGTGGAGACGGGCGGATGTCCGCACACCGCCATTCGCGAGGATGCCTCTCATAACCAGGCGGCATTGGATGATCTGTTGGATCGCCATCCTGAAGTCGAGGTCATGTTCGTGGAAAGCGGAGGAGACAACCTCGCCGCGACCTTCAGCCCGGAACTCGTCGACCGCGTGATCTATGTCATTGATGTGGCCGCAGGGGACAAGATCCCGCGCAAGGGTGGTCCCGGCATCACGAGGTCCGATCTGCTCGTGATCAACAAGATCGACTTAGCGCCGCACGTCGGGGCCGACCTGGGGGTCATGGAGCGGGACAGCCGAGTCATGCGCGGAGAATTGCCGTGGATCTTCACGAATCTCTTAACGGGCGAAGGCGTGCCGGCCGTGGTGGGGTGGGTCGAGCACGGGCTGCCGCAACGCGTCACTCCAGGCTAATCCCATCGAAGTCCTCCATCTCGTCACCGACGGCTCCATCGCTGGACAGCGTCGGACGCCTGGGTGAGCTCGCGCTCTCATTTTCTTCCTGCCACGACCGCACGGTTCTGGACGCGGTCCGGTGCACCAGTCCCTGGCACTCTGTGCCGCCGATCGAGCTTGACGATGGCCGCGCGCTGTTGACGTGGCTGGTCAACCCGTCGGGGGGCCTGGTGGGTGGGGATGTGGTCTCCTGTGCCGTTGATCTGAAGGACAACGCGCACGTGGTCGTTTCGTCACCTTCGGCGACGCGCGTGTATCGTTCCCTTTCTCTTCCGGCGACGCAGCACGTTTCGCTGCGGCTTGGGCAGGGGAGCATCCTCGAATGGATGCCTGAGCTGACCATTCCCTTTGCGGGTTCCCGGTATGTCCAACGCCTCGAGGCGAAGCTTGCCCCGGGGGCGACCCTCGTCATCTGGGATGCGATGGCAGCCGGCCGAATTGCTCGGGGTGAGCGGTGGGCGTTCGACGACTACACGAATGACGTATGCGTGCAGGTTGCTTCGGGGGCTCGGCTGATCGATCGTGCGGTCGCCAGGCCGGGGCTTTGGCAGGGGACATCGGATGTCATGGGCGAGTGGAATTATTCCGCCTCGCTCTACGTCATCGGAGATGCCATTGGGGAAGCCACGTGGGATCGACTGGACTCGTCTCTTCGATCATGTGCCCGGGCATGGGAAGGGCAGGGCGTTCTGGCCGGCGTCTCCAGGTCCGCTGCGCCCGGTATCGTGGTCAAGGTGCTGGCGAGATCGTGTCCGGCATTGACCAGGCTGTACGAGGGCCTGTGGGAAGCGGTGCGGGGCATGTGTTGGGGCCGGCCGCGTCCCGATCTGCGACGGTATTGACTGGTGGCACCCAGCAGCATTCGACCCGTACGTGTCCCTGCGTAAGGATACGGCATGCCTTGATTGACAATGAGCGAGGGAGGCTGCTATAACGCCTGCTACCGTCCTGGGACAAAGGCGTCTCGATCAGGGTGTCGGTACGACATAACCACGGACAATGACGTCCTTGGGTTCCCAATCGTCTGGGAATCAAGGACGTTTTTTTTTGTTCGTGCAGGACGGCGACACGTCCGGTCGCTCAGGAAATGGAGTCGGTCACGGGAGTTTCGAAGGAGTACCATGCGGCTCTTCCGGATCGCGATGGCGCAGATGAATCCGACCGTGGGAGATCTCACGGGTAACCTCGCTGCAATTGAACGATGGATCAAGGAAGCACGAAAAGCCAATGCCGATCTGGTGGCCTTTCCCGAGTTGGGATTGACGGGATATCCGCCGGAAGATCTGTTACTCAAACCGCGTTTCATCGAGGACACGCGACTGGCACTCGAGAAACTGATACCGCAATGCCGCGATCTCGCCGTCGTGGTTGGCTATGTGGGACAGGAACTGGAGCCTTCGGCGTCGTCTCGGCGAGCTGTCTCGCTACCGTCAGGGCGAGGCGCGCTGTATAACGCCGCGGCTGTGATCGTCAATGGGCAATTGGTCACCGTGTACGCCAAGCAACACCTGCCGAACTACGGGGTGTTCGATGAAAACCGCTACTTCATGCCCGGCAGCCGGGTTCCGGTTTTGATGCTCAATGGGACCTGTCTGGGCGTGAATATCTGCGAGGATATCTGGCTCCCGGAAGGGCCCACGAAAGCCCAGGCGGCAGCCGGGGCCGAAATCATCGTAAATATTAACGCGTCCCCGTTCCACATGGGCAAGAGCCGCCAGCGTGAGCAGATGTTGGCCACGCGTGCTCGGGATCATCACGTCATCGTGACATACACGAACATCGTCGGGGCACAAGACGAGCTCGTCTTCGATGGAAACAGTGTGATCCTCGACCAGACGGGCGAGGTGATCGCGCGAGCAAAAGCATTCGAGGAGGATTTCCTCCTCGCTGATGTGAACGCGCAACCTGTCGGACGCGGCCGCATCGGACAGGGATCGCGCAAGGCCGCGATGGGACGCCGGCATGTGGGCGTGGAAAGGCTGCTGTTGCCGAGCACGCAGCCGGCGTCGGTAAAGCGGCCGAGGCTCGTGGCGGCCCAGACTCCACTATTGACCCCTTTGGCCGAGGTCTATCGTGCCCTCGTGGTTGGAGTCCGTGACTACGTGAGGAAAAACGGCTTTCGGCGTGTGGTCATTGGGGTGAGCGGCGGGGTGGATTCCGCGCTCACGGCGACCATTGCCGCGGACGCGCTCGGTCCAGGTAACGTACTGGCTTTGTTTATGCCGTCTCCCTATACCTCCGAGGAGAGCCACGAGGACGTTGCCGCGCTGGCGCGCCGGCTTGGGATCGAATGCCGCTCGCTCCCGATCACCCAGGTCTTCGAGGCGTACCGGAAGTCACTGGCGTCATCCTTCGAGGGGTGTCAATCCGATGTGACGGAAGAAAATCTGCAGGCGCGGATCCGAGGCAATCTCCTGATGGCCTTCTCCAACAAGTTCGGACATCTCGTGTTGACCACCGGCAACAAGAGCGAGATGAGCGTCGGCTACGCGACGTTATACGGCGACATGGCAGGTGGATTTGCCGTCATCAAGGACGTACCGAAAACTCTCGTGTACGAGCTGGCCCGGATGCGGAACGAACACGAAGCGAATCCCGTGATTCCCAAACGGATCCTGGATCGTCCGCCGACCGCCGAGCTTCGTCCAGACCAACGCGATGAAGATTCCTTGCCGCCCTATGCGGTCTTGGACCCAATTCTCAAGGCCTATGTAGAAGACGATTGTTCGGTCGATGAGATGGTCGGAATGGGATTTGCGCGTGACACGGTGGAGCATGTTGTCGCGCAAGTCGACCGGAGCGAGTACAAGCGCCGGCAGGCACCGGTAGGAATCAAGATTACTCACCGCGGATTAGGTAAGGATCGGCGAATGCCGATCACGAACCGATACCGGGAGGAACGCTAGAGGCAGGTGGCCCCGGCGAGGGCTAGGCCCCGTTTCTCACCTGAATGATGCGTGTCTGAAGGGAGGACGATGTGAGACTCCATCGGCGTACGGCAGACGGTCTTGCCCTGGCAAGCGTGGGGGGACTGGTGGGGCTGCTGATAGCGGGAGTGGGCGGTGATACAGCGTGGGCGCAATCCGGCCAACCCGGGAGCGGGGGACCGAACATTGATAGCGGTGACACGGCATGGATGCTGGCCTCGACGGCGCTCGTGCTGGTCATGATCGTGCCGGGCCTCGCACTGTACTACGGGGGGCTCGTCAGAAAAAAGAATGCGCTGGCCACCATCATGCATGGCCTCAGTATTCTTTGCGCGGTATCACTGGCATGGGTCGTGGTCGGCTACACGCTCACGTTCGGCACCGACCTTGGAGGAATGATCGGAAGTCTTGAATGGATGTTCCTTTCCGGCGTGGGGTTGGACCCGCACCGGACGTATGGGCCGACCGTACCCCATCAGGCCGTTATGCTGTTCCAACTCATGCTTGCGGCATTCACCCCCGTGTTGATTAGCGGGGCGCTTGCCGAGCGTGTTCGTTTCAGCGCCATGTTGTTGTTTGCCCTCCTCTGGTCGCTGATCGTCTATGCGCCGGTTGCCCATTGGCTATGGGGTGGGGGCTGGCTGAGCAAGCTGGGCGCGCTGGATTTTGCCGGGGGGGCCGTGGTGCACATCAACTCGGGCGTGGCCGCGCTCGTGTGTGCGTTGGTACTTGGGCAGCGGCGTGGCTATCGTACCGACTACATTGCCCCACATAACCTTCCCTTAACGTTACTGGGAGCAGGATTGCTGTGGTTCGGCTGGTTCGGGCTCAATGCGGGACGGGCCCTTGGGGCCAATGGGGTGGCGGTGACCGCGCTCGTCGCGACGCACCTCGGAGCAGCGTCAGGCGGGCTCATGTGGATGTTCGTGGAGTGGAAACACCGCGGGAAGTCAACCGTGCTCGGGATGGCGAGCGGAGCGGTCGCCGGGCTAACCACGGTGACGGCCGCGGCCGGTTACGTCGGGCCATTTTCGTCCATCCTGATCGGAGCCATTGGAGCGTGCCTGTGCTACTTGGCAATTGTTTGGAAGGGGAAGTTCGGCTATGATGACGCGCTTGACGTGGTGGGCATCCACGGCGTAGGCGGCATCTTGGGTATTCTCGCCACAGGCTTGTTCGCTTCCAAAGCCGTTAATGCCGGAGGGGCCGACGGGTTGTTCTTCGGTGGTGCGGCATTCTTCGGTGTTCAGGCTCTCACCGTGTGCGCAGTCACCGTCTTTTCGATCATTGTGACGTATATCCTCCTGAAAGTGGTCGATGGAGCAGTCGGATTGCGCGTGACACCGGACGAAGAGGCCAGCGGGTTGGATTTGTCCGGACACAATGAACGAGCCTACTCGTAGTGCGGCGCGATGCAAGGTCGGGCTGGTGTGCAGTTGAGGAGGGGAGGATGAGAGGATGAAACTTGTTGAGGCCGTCATCAAGCCATTCAAGCTGGACGAGGTCAAGGATGCCTTGCTGGAGATCGGGATACAGGGCATGACGGTGACCGAGGTCAAAGGATTCGGTCGTCAAAAGGGTCATAAAGAGACCTATCGCGGGCAAGAGTACACGATCGAGTTCGTTCCGAAGGTCAAGGTGGAAGTGGCGGTGACCGACGCCCAAGTCCCGCGCGTACTCGAGACGATTGCAAGGAGCGCCAAGACCGGCAGTATCGGTGACGGCAAGATCTTCGTCCGGGAGCTGTCGAACGTCGTCCGAATCCGAACCGGCGAAACGGGAGAAACCGCATTGTGAACTCGGGTGTCATGCCCATTCCAGAAGGAGTGCCGGGATCCAGCGTGGGACGCGACGTACTGAGTCCCGCATTGCCGGAGGAGCGGCGAGCCATTTTCCAGCGTCTGGAGGGAGGCGCGACGGCTGGAGAGGTGCTGGCCACCTTCACCGAATTTGTCGATGGGTTGGTGATCGGTCGGTATCGCAACGCGTCGCGCTCCGCCGCACAGGCGCTGACGGAGGCGGCGCTCCGACATTGTTGCCTTGTGGCGCTGGGAGGCTATGGGCGTCGAGAACTATTTCCATACTCCGATGTGGATCTGATGCTTCTCTATCGGAAAGAAGCCGGGACCTCGGTGTCAGAACTTTCGACGGCCGTACTGCATCATCTTTGGGATCTCGGCTTCCAGGTCGGCCATAGCACTCGAACCGTCGCCGATTGCCTGGAATTGGGTGCGAGCGATCTCACCATACGTACGTCGATGATGGAGGCCCGGTTTCTCACGGGTAGCGCCGATCTCTTTCAAGAATTTCAGCGTCGCTTCTGCAAGAAAATCGTCACGCAGCGGTCCGATTGGTACATTCAAGCGAAGGTGGCCGAACGTCAGCGGGAATACGACAAGTTCGGCGAAACGGTCTACCTTCTCGAGCCCAATGTGAAGCGTAGCAAGGGGGGGCTACGAGACCTGCATCTGTTGCAATGGGTCGCACAGGCACGGTACGGAGTCGGGACGTTGAGCGAGTTGGTCGATCGCGGCGCCTTGTCCCGCGCGGATTTTGGCGCCCTCATGGAGGCCCGTGAGTTCGTGTGGCGGGTGCGGTGCCTGCTCCATCTCCATGCAGGAATGGCGCAGGACATCCTTTCGTTCGACGAGCAGGTCTGGTTGGCCGGAGAGCGGATGCACTATGAGGATCGTCCCCATCTCCGCGGTGTCGAACTGTTCATGCAGCACTACTATCGCCACACGATGGGCATCCACGATCTGACGCATCGGTTTGTCGATCGATGCCGGCGTGTCTCATTGTGGACCCGCCTCTCTCGATGGCTGCCTGCGACTCGCATTGAGGGAGCGTTCGTCGTCGAAGGGGCCAAACTGACCGTCCTCGAGGATGTCCGGATGCGCTTGTTGAACGAGCCGATGCTGCTCATGCAGTTGTTTGAGATCGCACAGGCGCGCAATCTGTCCATCGATCCGCACGTCCTCGACGCGATCCATCAGCGGATGGACGAAGTCGATGGCGCCGAGTTCGCTGCTCCCGACACGACGGCCGTATTTCTTCGAATCGTGGCCGGTCCCGGACCGGTGGCGGAGACCTTGGCGGCCATGCACAAGGTGCGTGTGCTCGAAAAGTTCATTCCTGTCTTCGCGACGGTGCGCGGCCTCATGCAATTCAATCAATACCACAAGTACACCGTCGACGAGCATAGTTTGTTGGCGGTGGAGAAGGCAGAGGCGCTGGCGACGGATCCGGGCATCCTGGGGGACGTGTACCGCGAAATTCAACGGAAGGACATTCTCCATCTCGCGGTGTTGCTCCACGATTTGGGAAAGGGCTGCGAGGAAGACCACAGCGAAGTCGGGAAGGGGCTAGCCGAGGAACTCGCCACTCGATTGGGGTTCAATGATCAGGATCGGAGGACGCTGGCGTTTCTGGTGCACAAGCATCTGATGATGGCCCACACGGCCTTTCGGCGTGATCCATACGATGACAAGGTGCTTCGCCCGTTTGTTCGTGCGGTGGGGACGCCGGAAGTTCTGCGCAAGTTGTTGATCCTTACGGCGGCGGACATCGCTGCGGTGGGCCCCGGCGTATTGACCAAATGGAAGGAAGCCTTGCTCGTCGAACTTTTCCTTCGGGCAATGCCGGAGGTGTCGGGCGAGCGATCGGTCCCGAGCGATCCAAAGCGGCTCTTGCAGCTGGTCCGCGAAGTGAGCGAGGCATTGGTGCAGCAAGGGAATGTCACGTTCGATGCCGATCAGATCACCAAGGAACTGTCTCGCTTCCCCATCCGCTACATGCACGCGACTCCTCCGCGCCGGATTGCGGCGCATTTGGCGTCCATTCGACGACTGGGCCCCGGGGAAGTACTTGTGGATTGCGAATACCATCCCGACTTGGGGACGTGTGAATATACCGTGATTACGTGGAATACCCTGACGCGTGGCATCTTCAGCAAGATTGCGGGAGTGCTGGCCGCTCACGGGCTTCGCGTGTTGGACGCACAGATTCTCACACGGGGTGACGATCTGGTGCTCGATACGTTCCAAGTGCAGGATCCCGACTATGAGGGCGCTCCCCCGGCGGAACGCCGCGAGGCCATCGGGCACATGATCCAGCGCGTGCTCCGCGGGACGGAATCCGTCGATGTGTTGTTGTCGCGCGGAGGGCGCTTGGGGGAGGACCGACAGGTCCCGGCATTCCATCAAGATCCCGAGGTGCAACTCGACCATGAGTCGTCCGAGCGCTTTGATCTCATCGACGTGTTTGCCGACGATCGGCAAGGGTTGCTCTGTGCAATCACGCGCGCGATGTTCGAGCTTGGATTGTCCGTGCATGCCGCGCGCATTTCCACGCGACTCGACCAGGTTGCCGACGTGTTTTACGTCACGGACGCGGCCACTGGCGGGAAGATCGACGATCCCGCACGGAGAGAGCGAATCCGCGCGACGCTCCTTGATTGCATCGAGCACTTCCGTGTTGGAGCGGCCACACCCAAGCAGGCCAATGCAGAGTTCAATCTGTCGTAACGGTCTTGAAAAGGAGGGGCGTAATGACGGTCAAGGAAGTGATGGAGCTCGCGAAGAAGAACAAGGTACAAGTCGTCGATCTCAAGTTCATCGATTTGATTGGGACGTGGCAGCATTTCAGCATTCCCGTCGGGGAATTGACCGAAGGGCTGTTCAAAGACGGCTCCGGCCTGGACGGATCGTCCATCCGCGGCTGGAAGGCTATCAACAACAGCGACATGTTGCTGATTCCCGATCCGGCGACCGCCTGTTTGGATCCGTTCTGCACGGTCCCGACCTTGAGCATGGTCGGCAACGTGTTGGATCCCATCACGAGGGAAATGTACGATCGCGATCCGCGGTACGTGGCCCAAAAGGCCGAGAAACATTTGCAAAGCACCAAGATCGGAGACATCTCGTATTGGGGCCCCGAGGCCGAGTTCTTCATCTTCGACCAGGCCCGCTACGATCAAACCAGCCATAGCGGATACTACTTTGTCGATTCGGAGGAGGGCATCTGGAACAGCGGGCAGGAAGGCCCAAATTTGGGCGGGAAGATCCGCCATAAGGAAGGCTATTTCCCGGTGGCCCCGACCGATACGCAGCAGGACATCCGCAGCGAGATGATTTTGGAAATGGAAAAGGCCGGAATCCAGATCGAGAAGCACCACCACGAGGTGGCCACGGCGGGTCAGGCGGAGATCGATATCCGGTTCGATTCGCTGCTGCGCACGGCCGACAAAATGATGATGTATAAGTATATCGTCAAGAACGTAGCCCGCCGGCATGGGAAGACCGTGACCTTCATGCCGAAACCCATATTCGGGGACAATGGGTCGGGTATGCACACGCATCAGAGCATTTGGAAAGACGGGAAGCCGTTGTTCGCGGGCAAGGAGTATGCGGGCGTCTCGCAACTCTGCCTGTATTATATCGGCGGGATCTTGAAGCACGCTCCCGCGTTGGCGGCCTTCACCAATCCTTCGACCAACTCGTATAAGCGCCTGACGCCCGGCTTCGAGGCGCCGGTGTTGCTGGCCTACTCCAGCCGTAATCGCTCGGCAGGGATCAGAATACCGATGTATTCGCCGAGTCCGAAGGCCAAACGCATCGAGGTGCGCTTTCCGGATCCATCCTGCAACCCGTACCTGGCGTTTTCAGCCATGTTGATGGCGGGTCTCGACGGCATCGAAAACAAGATCAATCCCGGAGAACCGGCCGAAAAGGACCTCTACGACCTCGAGGCCAAGGAAGCGGCGAAGATCCCGACCATGCCGGGCAGCCTGGAAGAGTCGTTGCGCAACTTGGAGAAGGATCACCAATTCCTGCTCAAGGGCGGTGTTTTCAGCGAAGATCTGATCGAGGCCTGGATTGGCTACAAGCGCGCCAAGGAAGTCGATCCCATGCGCTTGCGACCGGTGCCGTATGAATACTACCTGTACTACGATGTATAGGCGGGTTTACGGGGGAGATTAAGTAGGTTGACGAGTCGAGAGAAGCTGTGGTAAGCTCCCCACCATAGGTCGTGGTTTGGCAACGACGCCGGACTAACGGCACACTATAACAATAGGTCACGGACAAAGGCGTCCGTCATTCGTGTAAGAATGGCGGACGCCTTTTTAGTTTTGGGCGATGTGAGACACTGAAGTCTCACGGGGGCACGAAGCCTCCGCCTTTGGACGACGGCGTCCTTGTTCCCCTGAAGGGAATAGGGACGCTTTTTTTTTGTGGGTGTGGCGGAAGTGCGGGATGGAGGTTGAACAGAAGCCACGCAACCAACAGCTCAAACGTGGCGAGGAGAACGACAATGGATCCCATGAACGACGTCCTGAGACACGAGAATGACGGTGCAGGAGAGACACAATCTCATTCGGTTCAATCCACAGACGAGCGCTATCGGGCGGGTCTCGAACACGTTGTGACCTCGGCGGTGTTGGCTGCCGCGGATCCGGGTCGGCGCCGAGTACTTGAACTGATGGGCCGGGCCGTAGTGACGGCGTGTATCGCGGAGGTCTTTCCACTGAGCCGGTTGGTGGCCTTTGCGGCGGATGCGGGAGGGAAGCCGGAAAAGAAAGACCTGACGATCGGGTTCATCCCCATCACATGCGCCACCCCCATCATCATGGCCGAACCCCTGGGGTTCTATAAGAAATACGGCTTGAATGCATCGGTGAAGCGCGCAGCGGGGTGGGCGATGGTGCGGGATTGGGCGATTAACGGGGACGTCGACGCGGCCCATATGCTGACCCCTATGCCCTTGGCGATCACGCTGGGGGCCGGTTCCGTCCCCAAGCCCTTCTACATGCCGGCCGTTGAGAACATCAACGGCCAAGCCATCACGCTGCACATCAAACACAAGAACGTAAAGACCGCCGCCGATATGAAGGGGTTTCGATTCTGTGTGCCATTCGACTACTCCATGCACAACTATTTGCTACGGTATTTTTTGGCGGAAGGGGGTGTGCACCCCGACAAGGATGTGCAGATACGAGTGGTGCCCCCACCTGAAATGGTGGCGAATCTCAAGGCAGGCAATGTGGACGGTTATTTGGCACCCGATCCCTTCAATCAACGGGCGGTCTACGAGAATGTCGGGTTCCTCTTTAAGCTATCGAAAGAAATATGGGACCGGCATCCCTGCTGCGCCTTCACGGTATCCAAGGAATTTGCGACAAAGTACCCCAACACGTTTCACGCTTTGTTTCGAGCCATCGTGGACGCCACGCACTACGCGTCCGATCCGTCCCATCGAAAGGAAATCGCGGCGGCGATTGCGCCGACGAACTATCTGAATCAACCGGTGACTGTGCTGGAGCAAGTACTGACCGGTACCTACGCCGACGGCCTGGGGCATATTCGAAAAGAGCCCAATCGAATCGACTTCGATCCCTACCCCTGGCATTCGATGGCGATTTGGATTTTGACCCAAATGAAGCGATGGGGGCATCTCAAAGGCGATGTGGACTATGCGAAGGTCGCCGAGCAAGTCTATCGCGCGGCGGATTGCGATCGAGTCGCAAAAGAACTCGGCTATCAGACGCATCAAGCCACGACGATGAAGCACGTCATTATGGGGAAGGAGTTCGATCCAGCCAAGCCGGAGGAGTATCTGAAGGGATTTTCCATTCACAGCATGGCGTGAGCGGCATGCTGTCGAATGAAACAGAAAGGAAGGTCGGAATGTTGACGGAGATAGCCGACGCAGGACATGCCTCGTTGGGAAGCGTTGAGGCGGAATGTCGCCCCACGGCGAAGAAAACCGTGAGCGCCGCCATGACCCGACAGGCGAAGGATAGTCCATGGATCATTACACTCTTCCTCCTGGCCGTGTTTCTGGCGGCATGGCATCTCGCGACTGTGCGGGCGCCGTTCGATGCGACGGGGCTAAACGACGAGCAACTCATGCTGATGGAATTCAACGGCGACATCGTACGCGGTTCGGACGGAGTCTATGTCTGGAATCCGGAAAAGGAAAAGGTCAAAGGGGTGCCGGGGCCCTACGCGGTCATCGTCAAAGCTCGTGAGGAACTCGGTGAGGCCTTTACCAAGAAGGGCACGAACGATCATGGAATCGCCTACTTAGTGCTCTACACCGTCTCGCGATTCGGCGCCGGATTTCTTGCCGCTTCGATTGTTGCCATCGTGGTGGGTGTCTTTCTTGGCCTCAACAAAGTTCTGTTCAAGGCGGTCAACCCGTTCATCCAGATTCTCAAGCCGATCTCGCCGTTGGCCTGGATGCCGTTGATGCTGTACACGGTGAAGGATCCCAAGTGGACGGCCATTCTGGTCGTCTTCATGGCGGCCGTGTGGCCAACCTTGGCCACGACAGCGTTCGGAGTGAATGCGCTCAGGAAGGACTACTTGCACGTCGCATCCATTCTACAACTCTCCTGGTTCAAGCGGCTCTTTACGGTCATTCTCCCGGGGGCGGCGCCCACGATCATCAACGGTCTGCGGATCGCATTCGGAAGCGCGCTCGTTGCGGTGGTCCCTGCCGAGATGCTGCTGGGGGAATTGGGCGTCGGCTATCTGAGCTGGATCGAATGGAATAATCTGGACATTTCCGGGGTCATCTTCGCAATTCTCGTGGTCGGATGTGTCGGCGTCATTCTGGATGCAGGATTCAACAAGCTGGCGGGCTTCGTCACCTATCAGGAGTAACCATGTCATTTCTACAAATCGACCATGTCAGCAAGTTTTTTCCCAGTACTTCGGGGGATGGCGACGTATGCATCTTCAAGGACGTGACGATCAAAATCGAGCAGGGCGAATTCGTCACCGTCATCGGCCATTCCGGCTGTGGCAAGAGCACGCTACTGAACATTATCGCCGGCCTTGAAACCGCCTCCGAGGGCGGCATCATTCTTCAAGGCAAGGAGGTGATTGGTCCGGGCATTGATCGAATGGTGGTATTCCAGAACTTCTCGTTGATGCCGTGGATGACCGTCTTCGAAAACATCGCCTTGGCCGTCCGGTCGGCGTATCCAAATTGGAGTCATGCCCAGGTGGCAGATCACGTGCATAAATACATTTCGTTAGTCGGGCTGAAGGGGGCGGAGGCCAAGCGTCCGGCGGCGTTGTCGGGAGGAATGAAGCAACGGGTCGGTCTGGCTCGTGCCTTTTCGATTGAGCCAAAGGTGCTCTTGCTGGACGAACCCTTTGCGCAGATCGACGCCCTGACGCGGGGGGTCATCCAAGAAGAACTGATTCAAATGTGGAACAGCTCCCGGAACACCGTGTTCATGGTGACCCATGACGTCGATGAAGCCATTCTTCTGTCAGACCGGATTCTTCTGATGACCAATGGACCCGCGTCGCGCGTGGCCGAGATCGTTGAAGTCACGATCCCGCGACCTCGCTCTCGCGAGTCGATCATCGAGCATCCGCATTACTACAAGATCCGCAACCACATCATTCACTTCCTCATGCGCCATGGTTCGCACGTAGGGCGTGGGAGCGGAACGCGGGTGGAGGAGACGAGCGAAGCGACGCCGGTGCTGGTGAGTTTTTCGTAACGGCGTAAGGTGTGACGGGTCAGACTGCAGGACAGCCAGAACCCCTACGGTGGAAGGAGAACGGCGATGACGAAAGAGGACGTGCGCAAGGCGATCAAGGAGAAACGGTTGACGAAAAAGGTCACGATTGCGGAGGTGGCGAAGGTGGTGGGGAAGAACCCCACGTTCGTCGCGGCGGTCCTCAATGGCAATCATAAGTTTACGGCGGAGGAAGCGAAGCAGGTCGGTGGGTTGCTGGGTCTGGATGCCGAGCAGACGGCGTCGCTCAGCAAGTTCCCGATTCGGGGAGATTTTCCGAACATGACCGATCCGTTCAAGTACCGCTTACTTGAGGTGATCGGAGTCTACGGCGATTCGCTCCGTGATATGGCCAACGAAATGTTCGGCGACGGCATCATGAGCGCCATCGATTTTTCGCTCGATATGGAAAAGGTCATCGGGAGTCAGGGCGAAGCGCGCTGTAAAATCACGCTGAATGGGAAGTGGTTGGAGTACAAGACCTTCTGACAATGAGTGGTGAGCGTTTGATGAGAACACGTACTGCTGGATTCAGATCTATCAGGCCGGTCGGCTCCGATACCGTCGAGGGGTCGCTATGAATCGAAGCGGCCGATGGAGCGTATGGTTGGTACTTGCCTGCGTTGCGCCGATTACAATTGCGGGGGCCCAAGAACCGACCGCCGCCACTTCACCGACCATCAACGTGGCGGATACCGCCTGGGTATTAGTCAGCTCAGCGTTGGTCTTGGCGATGGCCATGCCCGGGCTCGCATTGTTCTATGGAGGACTGGTTCGAAGCAAGAACGTCCTGGGAACGATCATGCAAAGCTTTGTGATCGTCTGTTTGGTGAGCCTGTTGTGGATGAGCCTTGGATACAGTCTGGCCTTTGGTCCCGATGCCAAGGGATTGCTCGGCAGCCTGGACTGGGTGGGCCTGAGCGGCGTCGGGCTGGTACCGCATGCTGTGTATGCTCCAACCATACCGCACCAGGCATTCATGATCTTTCAGATGATGTTCGCCGCTATCACACCGGCGCTGATTACCGGGGCATTTGCAGAGCGCATGAAGTTCAGCGCGGTGTTGCTGTTCTCCGGGCTCTGGTCGTTGGCCATTTATTGTCCGATTGCCCACTGGTTGTGGGGAGGCGGGTGGCTCGCGAGCGCCGGGGCATTGGATTTTGCAGGAGGGGCTGTCGTGCATCTGAGTAGCGGAGTCGGCGCCCTGGTGTGTGCGCTCGTCCTCGGTCCCCGCCATGGCTACGGCACGGACTATCTGGCGCCACACAATCTCCCCATGGTCCTGCTCGCCACGGGCTTGTTGTGGTTCGGGTGGTTCGGCTTCAACGCGGGAAGTGCCTTGGCTGCGAATGGGACGGCAGTGGCGGCCTTTCTCACGACGCATATCGGAGCGACCTCGGGCGCCTTGACGTGGATGGCCGTGGAATGGGCGCATCGTGGTACGCCAACCGTGCTGGGGGTTGCCAGCGGTGCGGTGGCCGGTCTGGCGATGGTGACACCGGGCGCCGGGTATGTCGGTCAGTACTCCGCGGTGGTCATGGGGGTGATGGCTGGAGCGCTATCCTACGGCGCGATCATGATGAAGAGTAAACTCGGCTATGACGACTCGCTGGACGTGGTTGGAATTCATGGGATGGCTGGAGTCGTCGGAATGTTGGCGACCGGTCTGCTGGCGTCCAAAGCCGTGAATGCGGCCGGTGCCGACGGGTTGTTGTACGGCAACGCCCACTTCTTCGGTGCACAGGTCGTGGCGACGATTGCCGTAGGACTCTATTCCGCTGTCGGGACGCTGGCGATCCTGAAATTGGTCGATTGGGCGGTGGGATTGCGTGTGACGTTGGAGGAAGAGCGGATCGGGCTCGACCTCGCCCAGCACAACGAGCGCGCCTATTCATGATGCGAATGCGGTTGAGGGGGGCTATCCGGGGCGGTCGTCGTGCTATGTGCGTTCCCATGTGCACGTCACATCGGTCCTTGTGCGTGCAGCCAACTGAATTGTGCGAATGTCGCCCACGGGCCCGTGGAGACCCACAGCGGTAGCGTCACGGCCACAGGGCGGCTCAGGTCGAGATAGTCGACAATGCGGTCGAAGGAAGCCGGCAAAGGCGCCGGCGGGGACTGGGAGAATCCTATGACGGGACTCCCACTCACCGCGCGGCGCTTTTTTATTGGTCTCAAGGGACAGGAGGTGACTATGGCAGGTGCATCGACAGAAACCATCGTCAAGGAGATCCTTCAACGAGAGGGTGCGCAAACATTGGATCGGCTATGGCTTCGTTCCGGCCTTTGCTGGGCGCAAGTCTTCGCCGGGATCGACCGGTTGAGCCGATCAGGTGAAGTGTGGCTGCGACGGGCAGCAGGACCTGACTATCTGGTCTCGCTGAGCGGCGGACGAGAATGACGAACCCAGGTGGCGAAACGCTCTGGTTCCTCATCGCAACCAGCCTACTGATGCTGGTCCTTGTGGGTGTGGCGCTCTTTTACGGAGGGATGGTGCGGAGAAAAAACGTGCTGAATACCATCGGCATGCCCTTTAGCGCACTTGCAGTCGCCTCCCTCGTGTGGCTGTGTGTCGGTGACAGGATCCTCTACGGAGGCGATGAAACCGGGTCGCTACGCGCGGTCCATCATGCCCTCATGGCCTCCCTCTCGCTCGGCTTGATTGCAGGCGGGATCGTCGAGCGGGTTCGATTTTCGTTCTTCCTGGCGTTTGGAGCGCTCTGGATTCTGCTGGTCTACGGCCCGGTGGCATCGTGGCTGTGGGCGGGAGGATGGCTGACGAAGTTGGGCAGCCTGGATTATGCGGGAGGGGCAGTCGTCCATCTCAGTGCCGGGGTGACAGCGTTGGTGGCAGCCATCGTGCTGGGAACACGACGGGGGTATGGTCGCAATGAAATGTTGCCCAGCCATTTGCCCTTCTCCTTTCTGGGAGTCGGGTTGATGTGGGCGGGTTGGTTTGGAATGACGGTTGGACCCGGTCCGGTGTCCATGACCATCGTTACGACCGCGTTTGTCGCCATCCAACTGTCGGCGGCGTCGGCTGCGCTGACCTGGATGGTGGCAGAATGGTTGCAACGGGAGAAGCCGACGGCGCTGGGCATGGGCAGCGGGCTGGTCGCCGGATTGGTGGCCATCTCGCCTGCTGCGGGCTATGTCAGTCCGGTGTCTGCGGTGGTGATCGGAACCGGAGCGGGGGGACTCTGCTATATGGCGGTCAATTACGTCAAGCTGATCCTTGGATATGATGACTCCTTGGACGTATTCGGCATGCATGGGGTGGGCGGAGCGTGGGGGATGGTGGCGACCGGTCTGTTCGCCTCGACCGAGGCCAATCCGGATGGGAGCGATGGGTTGTTCTTTGGATATCCCTATCAGTTCTTTGCGCAACTGGTCTCGACGGTCGTGGTGGCTGCGTTCGCGGGCGGCATGAGCTTCTTATCATTGAAGGGGCTGAGGCTTGTACTGTCCCCGCGCGTGGACGAACAGGCCGAAATTTTCGGATTGGATCTGGCGCAACATGGCGAGAAAGGATTCGTGGCGCATGGCCATTATTCATGATGATCCGGGGCGGAGACGGTTTTTAAGCCAGGCCGTCATGGGCTTTGGCCTGTTGTTCGGGATGGGCTTGCTCGGGCTTCGGTTCGTGCAGTTCCTCGTGCCGACGGGCACGACCAAACGCAATGTCCCGGTCCTACTCGGAGTGGAACAGAGCCTTCCGCTCAACGATGCCATCACGATGGAATTAGGGAACCATAAGCTGTTGGTCCTGAGAACCAACGAGGGCGTCGCGGCGTTTTCCAGGCGCTGCACGGACCTCGGCTGTCTCGTGTCCTGGGACAAGCGGAGAGAGCAGTTTATCTGCCCCTGTCACCAGGGAATCTACGACAAGCAAGGCCGGAACATTGCCGGGCCTCCGCCGCGCCCCCTGGACCGTTACGAGGTGGTGAATCGGGCCGGACAGGTGTACGTGAATCTTGCCACGTAGTCAGAACGCTGGTGCGATCGAGGACGTCCCTTTTGGAGACATGATGCCAAGCGCGCATTCCGACACCGATCTCGTCAAAGTCGACCAAGACCGGAACTCGCAACGCTGGATCGCTTATATCCAGAAGGATTTGCCCGAGCACCTTGATTGGTGGCCGTACACGCTGGGGGCCATTCCGCTGACGCTATTGGGTTTCCTGATCGTAACGGGACTGTTGCTGACGTTTTATTATGTGCCATCGCCCGGCAAGGCCTATGAGAGCGTCGAGTTCATCACGGAAGAGGTGTATCTGGGATGGTTTGTGCGGGGCGTGCACAAATTTTCAGTGGATCTCATGATCTTGTTTCTGCTGTTTCACGTGATCCGCGTATTTCTGACACGTGCCTACCGGACACCGGGAGAATGGAAATGGGTGACCGGCGCCATTGTGTTGTTCGTCACCTTCGCCATGGGGTTTACCGGCTATTCCTTGATTTTTGACAACGTGTCCTACTGGGGCATGACGGTGGTGACGAACATGTTGGGCGCATTGCCCATCGTCGGCACGCCGCTGTTGTACCTTCTGCGCGGGGGGGAAGAGGTCTCGGACAACACACTCTTGCGCTTGTACGATTTACATACCAAGTTGTTGCCGGTCCTGCTTGTGGTGCTTGTTGGCGGGCATGTCCTCGTCGTGCGATTGATCGGGTTCGCGGATGTGGCGGGGAGCCGACAATCTCATCCCTTTTATCCCGTCCATACGCTGCTGATGGGTGCCGTGGCTGTTGGCATGCTGCTGTTGATCGTGGATCTGGTCATGATCTTTCCGCCGACCCTCGGACCGCCAGCCGATCTGCAAGAAGTGGCGGCCGATGTCTCTCCTCCGTGGTATTTCTCGGCTCCCTTCATGGTCATTTCGCTGCTACCGGGGCCGGTGGCGTTGTGGGGGTTGCTTGGAGGAGCGCTCCTCTTCGTGGTGTACCCGTTTATTGATCGGGAACTGGCCCGGCGCGGATGGCCAATGGGTGTTATCAACGCCACGGTCGGGACGATCGCCATCGGGGCGCTGGTGATCCTCATGTACCTCGACACCCAAATGTAGGAACACGGAAGCCCGCTTCTGGTGCGGGACTCTCGCTGAATTACAAGGAGCCCAAATGAACGAACCATCGCACGAGCACTCCGCAACGGACTCACACGAAAACGGATCGCTCAACTGGACTCGGTACATGATCGGCGGCCTATGCCTGATCTTGTTTTTCGCCTTGACGGGGATCGGGTATATCAAGGTCGAGGAGCGTCGCGGGGGCGGACTACGGCCCTTCATTTCCGCGGACAACAAACGTTGCATCGATTGCCATACTACAAAGGACGTGGGGGTCGGCGGCATCAATGATTGGAAAACCAGCGCGCATGCGCCCAAAGGCATCGGCTGCGTGGAATGTCACCGGGCCGAAAAGGGCGATCCGGATGCGTATGACCACGAGGGAGCGCTCATTTCGACGCTGGTCACGCCGAAAGATTGCATGCGGTGCCACGACAAGGAAGCGCGGCAATTTGGAAAGTCTCACCATGCCAAGGCGGCGCAGTTCATCGGCTCGCTCGATAACTTTCTGGGCAATGTCGTGGAGGGGCCCGAGGTCGGGACCTCCGGATGCGCGGGCTGCCACGGCAGCGTCGTCAAGGTCATGGACAAAGGGAAGCTTCACCCATCGACCTGGCCCAATTCAGGCATCGGTCGGGTGAATCCGGACGGGTCGAAGGGCACCTGTTCGGCCTGTCATGCCCGGCACAGTTTCTCCGTCGCGCAAGCCAGGCAACCGGAGAGCTGCGGGAGATGCCACATGGGGCCGGATCACCCACAGATCGAGGCGTACTATGAGAGCAAGCACGGAGTCCTCTTCACCGCGAATAAGGACAAGATGAAGCTCAGTCACCCCAAGGAGCAATGGCGGCCTGGAAAAGATTATCTCTTCCCGACCTGCGCCACGTGTCATATGAGTGCGACCGGGACTCAGGAGGTCACGCACGACGTGGGCGATCGCATTAGCTGGACGCTTCGGCCAGTGGTGTCAACGCGTCTCGAGGATTATGAATCGCGAAGGAAAGCGATGACGCAGGTCTGCTCGTCCTGTCACAGCGCGGAAATTGTGGCGAGGTTTTTCACTCAAATGGACAGCGGCATCAATCTCTATAACGAGAAGTTCGGCAAGCCGGCAAAGGTGGCCATGGATCGTCTGAAAGAGCTCGGCAAGATCACGCCCACGCCATTCGACGAAGAAATCGAATGGGTGTTCTACGAATTGTGGCACCATGAGGGCCGTCGTGCCCGCCACGGACTGTCCAAGATGGCGCCCGACTATGTCCATTGGCAGGGCTTCTATGAGGTCGCGAAGCACTTTTACACGAAGTTTTTGCCGAAAGTCAGGGACCTTTCTCCGGTCGTCGCCACGGAATTGCTCCAACAGGAGACGCACCAGTGGATCGAAAAGGGAATGACCAAGGATGAGATCGCACAAATGTTGGAGTTTTACGACAAGGAAATGCAGGGAAAGCGCGGTGGAGGATGATGTGGCTGCTGTGGTGATCCGGTTATTCCGGCGACCGTGACAAGGCTCTTGAGCCCGGAAGGGGCGTGCGGTATTCTCTC
Source organism: Nitrospira sp. (assembly GCA_036984305.1). Lineage (NCBI taxonomy): Bacteria > Pseudomonadati > Nitrospirota > Nitrospiria > Nitrospirales > Nitrospiraceae > Nitrospira > Nitrospira sp. The sequence goes on along the minus strand of BQWY01000002.1, from coordinate 26,472 downwards.
GCACGGAACCAGAGGAGAGCCACGATGCCAAAGCGCGTACGCACAGGATTGACACGAATTGATATTCTCGATCGCTATATCGAGCGGATCAAAACACAACTGACCAAGCTCCAGCCCTTCCTCTCGCGTAAGCGGGCCACGGGGTCGCTGGACGATTTCGACGAATCCGCCGAGGAACTCATTGCGCAGGTCTTTGGAGCGGCCTCGGACGAAGCGGAGGCCTATGTGTATGCCAAGACCGGTGAGTCCGGTCTCCTTCCTGAGGAGGCGCAGGAGAACGGCACGCACGATGTCGAGCGGGAAAGCTTGCAACAGCGGCGGCAGGTACTTGAAAGCTGTCTCGCCGATCTGGAGTTGCGGCGAAGAATTCAAATGAGCCGGCAGAATCGGGACGGCAACGGGCCACTCCGCGCCACCGTGGAAGACTACATGTCGCACGACGTGCATAGCATCCATTATGGGGCGACGATCAAGGAAGCGGGCAAGATGCTGCAAAAGTACAAGGTCGGATCGCTGATCGTCGATGACGGATCTCGCTACGTCGGCATCATCACGGATTCCGATCTGAGCCGTCGGGCGGTCGCCAAGGGACTCGATCCAAATTCCGCGACCGTCCGCTCATGCATGAGCAAGTCGTTGATGACCATCGAGGAAGACGAGCCGCTCTCCGAGGCGATGAGCTTGATGAAGAAGCAGGGCATCCGTCACGTGCCCGTTACCGCGGACGGTACCATCATCGGCGTCTTATCGGTGTCGGATGTGCTGCGCGCGTTTACAGATTCCAACGAGTAGGGGGAAACGGCCAGGGAGTGCCGGACGGTCGGCGCTCCGGTGTACAGCTTAGGATGGGCGGATGTGGCCTTTCCACTCCCCCCTAATCCTTAGCCAGAATACGACCCATCTTCCTGGCCCGTTCCAACCCTTCCCGGGCCAATGCGTCGGCACGCTCGTTCTCCGGGTGACCCGCATGGCCCCTGACCCACCGCCACTCAATGGTGTGGGAGGCAGCCAACGCATCCAGGCGACGCCACAAGTCCTCGTTCTTCACCGGCTGGTTGCCGGCCGTTCGCCAGCCGCGCCGCTTCCACGAATGAATCCACTCGCTGATGCCCTTCTGCACATACTGTGAGTCGGTGTACACAAGGGCGGTCATCGGCTCTTTCAGCGACTGCAGGGCCTCGATGACGGCGAGCAACTCCATACGATTGTTCGTCGTCTCTGGTTCGCCCCCGCACAATTCCGTTTCCGCCTGACTGATCCGCATCAGCACGCCCCATCCACCGGGGCCTGGATTACCGCTACAGGCTCCATCCGTAAAGATTTCGATCATCGGGAGCCGATCTCCATTACCGTCTTGTTTGGTGAGGCGATCATGACACGAGGCAGTATGTCGGGAGCCATGCGGGTTTGTCCACCACGAACGACCGAGATCGGGCGACGAATTCCTGTCGTGGTCGTGATCCCGAGGCCGGGGGAGGAACGGACGTGCCGTGAAAGTGACTACGGGAGAGAGGACAGGGAAGGCTGCAAACGGATTGCTTGCTGAAACAATATCCGATACTCGGGCCGTCCGCCCGCCGTGTCATTCGCGGCCTTTACGGCTGCACCGGCCTCTTCCGTCCGAGACTGGCGAGAGAGGCAGCGAGCTTCGTCGAGATGCTTCTGCACCTGCAGGTACGACGGAAGTCGCCCATCGCGTACGTGGCGTAGGTGCTCGAGGGCCGTCTCACAATCGGCCGGCCTCATGCGACCGACGACGTAATCGCGGAAGTCACGAGAGAAATTGTGACCGAGTGCTGCGCGAACAAAGTCGGCCATGTGTGAATCGGGATGAATTTTCAGTATGTCTGCCAGCAGAGCCAGCCCGTCGCGGAGGTGGTCGCCGCGCTGCCAAAGGAGGAATTTCGCCGCTTGCTCGCCGGCCCTCGATTCGCGGAAGAGGATCGCGCTTGCACCGTCGTCTTCCGTGATCCTGAGATTGACAGGTTGAGAGAGGGCACGTGCCGCGGTCGGTTTCGAAGTGCCGATCGTTGCACTGATACGATAGGTGTCAGGCTTCCGAAATGTCCATCCCAGGCCGCCGTAAAAAATGGGAAAAGTGGCGGACGTTTCCTCGCCGGGCCCGAGCGTGGCGGTGGCCCGTACGGCATCGGTCACGAACAATGGGAGATAGACGAAGCGCGGTCGGTCAGCGCTCGATATGATGATCCGCACGTGCCCTAATTGTGGATCGAGAATCCTCGGTACGTCGATCGAGGAGGCCCCTCCGTTCTTGAGGTGCACGGTGGCATAGACCGGCTCTCCGAGCGCAGCCGTAGGCTTGTCGATTTCCAAAGTGACAGCGAGGGAACCCGCCGCCGGCGTTTGCTCCGCACGTGCTATCAGACATTCTATCGCTGCGATGACCGTCGTGACGACGATCAGCATGCATAGGATAGGCGAGGGCCGCAATTGATGAGATCGTGTCATATCCGACGCCCCACATTACTCACAATCGGACACCGTGAGATCTTCCGACGGATGCAGCCAGGCCGCGTGCGCATTGGACACCCACGTAAAGGGTGCCCCTCCCACTGCGCCTGGGAATTTGCACGGTGCCGGGTGAGTGTCGAGATGCTCGTTGCTTTGGGGTGAGAACGCATAGACGGGGTCACCCGTCAGATCGTCGGTTTGCGTCATGATCGATGTTCCGTCGCCATCGCTATGATGCAAATTGAAACCATGACCGGCCTCATGGGCGGTGGTTCGCAAGTACGCCGGTCCGTCTGTCTGGAGGGTGTTCATAGCGTAGAATATGGCAAACGCCGACCTGGTATGACTTTGCCACATCTTCCCGAGCACGAATTCAGGAATGCAGGCATCGAGGACTTCGCCATAGTGATCCACGACCACCCCGTAGAGATGGTACGTGTTACAGATTGCGAGACCGCAGGCCGAGGAGGGAAACAGCGATAGGTGTCGATGGCCGTTTTCCAATGCATCGAGCTCAGCGTCGCTGATGCAATCGTTGTTGGCGATATTGAGCGGCACGATAGTGGTTTCGTCCTCCTCCACCTCCAACGAGATACCGGCGTCGTCGTATATCGATTCCAGGGTGACCGGTTGGCCGTTGACCATGTGTTGAGGAGGGAACGTCGTGCCGGTCATCCGATCGAACTCCAGGGCGACACAGCCGCTCAGGTGAAGGGACGTGAGCAGGAGCAGGCGAACGGCCTTCCGGAAATCGTATGAAAGTCTGCCGTGAGGTGGGGGCGTCGGGATCATGCGCGGGCTCCTAGGGGAAAATATTGACGGCAAGATCTGAGAGCCGACGGTTGGCCCACACTAGACTGTGCGGCGTGTATTGTCAACGCCGCGTCCAGGAGCAGGTGACGAGTGCGGAGGACAGAAGCAGAACGGAGACCCCGGTCGTCTGGCGAAGCTGTCGTGCGGACAGGCCCCCCTTCACCTGTCCTGAACCATTTACTCGTGGCCAACGACGGACTGTTTACGGTCGATGGAGGGCGAGGCCATTGCGCTTTTGGAGACATCCGCCTATGGTGGCGCCGGCGTGAGTTCTCGGGCCGGCCAACCCCGAGAGACCACGCCGTCCCGCGACGCATGGGGCGTCGACACATATCTCGAAGCGCTGCTCGATGGCACGTCAAACATCTTCGTGATGGAGGTGGAGATGGTGATGCGATTGGCTCCCACGCTACTTTTCCTGGTGTTCGGAAGTTGCATGACGGCGGCGGTTTCGCAGCTCGAGCCGATCAATGTCATCTCGCTGGATCGTGCGGTGTATTTCCCCTCCGGCGGAGGGGAGATGGTGCAGGCTGAGGCCGGGCAGTATAAAGTGACGAGGGCCGATCGAGATACGCTCTGGCTCTCCGGCGTGAATCACGCGCAGACCGTCTCAATCTCGGCCGTGGTCCAACCACATGACGAGTCCATTTCTCGGACTGTGGCATGGACGACAAGCTCTGATCCGGACCAGGTCCGCATCGTGCTTGTGGAGCCGGGACAAGACGCGTTGGTTGCAAATGGGTCATACAGTCCACTCCAGCCCAGGGCCGCGGGGCCGTCTCCAATCGTAACCACACAGGACCTTGGCAGGCAGGTGAACGCGCGACTCAAAGAAGCCTCCACCGCGGGTCCACAAACCGCACCCCCTCTGCTGAATCTGAAGACGACGAGTCAAGAGGAGGGGTTTCAGTTGATCGAGTTGTATGAGTATGCTCCGCCCTTCTCCGGGGACCCAGACCCGTTACATATCGTCAAGAATGCCGGTACGATCCTGAGTCAACGCGAGCATGCGTGGCAGATCAGTCAATGGGATGTTCAGCGGAAGGGCTGGTTCTATATGACGTTCGCTCGTGTGACCTCATCCACCGCTCAACCGCAGGGTTCCCTTCAACAAACGCCGGAGAGTGGCATACAAAAACAAGGCGCCAATCTGCCGGAGATGCTGACGGACATTCGTGTGAAGATCAATGGAGCATGGGCGGAGTATGGAACGGCCACAATTCAGCCAGGTGGAAATATCTTTATCACGCCCATCCAAACGGCTACTCGACAAATGGCATTTCCCTGGACGGTTCAATTGGTGGTCACGACCTCGAAGGGAAGAACGCTGGTCTCACCCGAAACGAAGGTCGTGCTCAAGACCGTGTGGAGTTGGTTCGAGGTGAAATTGGCGCCGATCGTCCGATACGACCGTTGTACGAGCTGTCATTCGCTTGGCGACAAATATGCCATTGTGAAATACCACAATGATCGGGGATTCGACCTCGAGAAAAATTGGTTTTCGGTCCATCCCATCGAGCCACAAAATCCCTCCGGGTGTTTAACGTGTCACGCTCCATTCTCGGCGGACTGGCGTTCGCCGAAGTTCATCCAAAAGCTCAATTGGACCGCCGGCCTGCCGCCCCAGGCTATTTGCCAAAGGATAACCGGGCCGTTTATCGACGCCCAGGGAACGGTCGGGCCGCCAGTGGACCTCCACCACCACTTTCACGACGATCCACGAATCATTTGGGCGGTCAGCGATGGGCGAGTTCCGCGAAATCATCCTCCCAAACCGGTGCTCTTTCCGAACAACAAGGAATTGTTCTTCAGAGCCGTCGATGAGTGGATCAACGGCGGGAAACCGTGCCCAAAGACGGGGGCCATGGATGGGGTCTGAGTTGGGTCGCCGAGTGTGTGAATGAAGAGTCGAGGCCCTTCGGATGCAAAATGTCGTGGGGCGTGCGAGGGTTTGACGAGGCAGGAGACTCCGGTTGGGATCGATACAATGAACCAGGTTACGGGGTCGGATAGAGGGGGAGTGGCATGACCAAGCTAGTCGAGGAAAATCAGTATAGCTACGGTTCGTCCTTGTCACGACGAGGGGTCATCAAGCGGACTGGACTGATGGCGCTGGGGTGCCTGGGACTCGGCGGAACTAGTCCGGAGCGGGTCGGGGCCAGCATTGAAACCTCTCGATGGAACATACCGTCCTCGCAAAAGGCGAGGTTTGAGCCGGTTGAGGTGGCGTCCCAGGTACGCCGTAAGCCGGCTACGCAACTACTGGCGACCTTGCAACGCCAGCCTGGAGGCGCGCAGGCCATCGAGGCCGCGCGACTGTCGGGCTTGAGGCTGCCCGTGAATCCTGGCATGGTCCCTCCGTTTTCGGTGGTGTTGGCTCCAGGCCAGATGCAGCAGGGACAGAGCTGGGGGGAGCTCCAAAAGGTCGACCTTCAGTCCGATTCGTCGATTAAGATGCGCGCGAGTGTCGCAATGGCCAAATTCCACATCATGTTCCCGAAGAACGGGTGGTATTTGCTCAATATCGAGGGTGTCCTGTTGGCCGGATGGGCGGTCTCCGCTACGATGAAAGAATCCTCCGTTGTGGGGAAGACCATCCAAACGTGGGCTTACCCCGCAGCTAATCAGGCAGTGAACATTTCCTTGCCCGCACTGTTCGAATATCAGTCCGCCTACAAGGATGTGATTCTCTATGTCGATAGCGGCGTTTTTAACTTTCTCGAATTTAGTGGAGAGGCTCTTTGAACGAGACAGAGACGAGGGAGGATTCAATCGAACACTGAAGGCGGAGGAGTCCAGCTCAGACTTTCCGAACGAAGCCTACGCATCTGATCGATTCAACGATGAGTGCGACGACGGTCGAGCCACCAGGCGAGCAATGGGAAGAGCAGGAAAGACCCAGGAAGGAGGAAAACCACAAGGTAGGGGCTCAGGGTACTCAGGCTGTGAAGGTGGTGCGCAAGCTGATCCCGCTCGGGGGAGGTCCACTGCGCGCCGTTCCGCTGCTTCATCAACAGGGGCATCAGGCCTTGGACTTCAAGCAGCGCCGCCCGAATTCGATTCCGCTCGCGGCGGATTGGGCCTTGAAGAAACTCGAGCAATTGTGCGAGAGCGTTACGCACGTGACCAGTCATGGAGACTCGATGCCTCCGATCGCCTCGGCGTAGAAGCATCTTTTTAGACAGCCGGATCTCCAATATCGACAGTCCGAGAGCTCTTGCAAGCCTCAGACCGTGAATGCTCGCTAGTAGTGAGCGCCGGCTGTCGTCACTCGTAAGCGGTACACGGAGTCATTGGCCGTGATAAAGAGCGTCTGACCGTCTTCGCCCCAGGCCACATTGGAGGTCGGCTGGCCGATCTCAATCGTTCCCAGCAGCGTGCCATCGGGCGCGATGACGCTGATCCCACCGGGGCGCGTGGCGAAAATATTACCGTCTCGATCGACCTTGAGCCCGTCCGGCCCGGAAGACTGGTGACGCCAGTGGGTCGCATCGAGTAAAACTCGTCCGTTGGACAAAGTCCCGTCTTCCTGCACGTCATAGGCGAGCCACGCCAACCGATCCGGATCGTCATCGGACAGATAGAGGGTGCGTTCATCCGGGGAAAACGCGATGCCGTTGGGAAGTGTGAGATCTGAAATCAACAGGCGGAGAGCGCCGTTCGGTGAAAGGCGGTAGACGCCCTGGACGGGCGCTTTGTCCGGCTCGTCGAAAAATTTCGGCAGTCCGAACGGCGGATCCGTGAAATACAGGTCTCCGTTGGACTTGAAGACAAGATCGTTCGGACTGTTGAGCCTATAATCCTCGTACCGGTCGGCCAGGACGGTGATGCGACCGTCGGCTTCCAACCGTCCAATCTGTCTGTCTCCATGACGGCACAGGACGAGGCGACCGGCTGCATCGAACGTCAGCCCATTCGATCCAGGTTCTCTGCCAGCAAAGGGTCTGGAGCCGCTGTAGCCGCTGTGTTCCAGAAACACACTCAGACCCTCGCGACGTGTCCATTTGTAAATGCGATTGGCCGGGATATCAGAAAACAGCAGGTATGCGCCTTGCTTGTGCCACACCGGTCCTTCGACCCATGTAAAACCTTCCGCAATCTTCTCCAGCTTGGCGTCGCGAGGGACAAGCCGATCGAAACGCGGCTCGAGGCTGGTAATGGTAATGGGAGCAGTGATCGGGGTCATGGTAGCCAATGCTCCTGCGATCTGTAACAGTACCGAAGCGAGAGGCGTCACGAGCAGCGCTACCCGGGTTCGATTCATGAGAGGACCGCAATCCGTTCGCGCTGGCATCATCCAGGGTCCGCATAGAGACAAGACAGGCTACGTGTGTTCATGGCCCGTTTCAAGTGCTGAAGATGGTCCTTGGAATGGGTGATGATGCGGCGATGCTCCTGCCGGTGATTTGTCATGATGTGTTACGAGCCGAGTCGGCGTGAGACACGGAGCGACCGAGAGCATCAGGTATCTCATGATAACCAGGCACGTGAGACAAGGAGCACGGCGGAAGGTGACACCCCTGAACTGTATCCCAATGCCCGCCCTCCGGCGGGGGAAAAGTGAGATGTTCTGAATTTTCAGTCGCTTCACTGCCGCTGCAGCGGGTTGACACGACGGGCCGGCGTTTGTAGCATGCCAGGTGAGGCCCGGAAGTTGCCTATGTTCATGAAGCAACTTCGATATCCCGTTGTGGCCGCCGTCCTGGCGGCCTGTGTCCTGTTCACCGCCGGCGTCGTCTCTGTCGAAGCGGTCGGACACGCGGACCAGCACGCCCATCATCATAATGCACACATGCACTCCAGTGCGCTGTGCGCGTGGATGTGTGCCGCCGGGCAAGGAATCGAGGTTAGCGAGACTGGCTTCGGCAACCCAATCCTGATCCTCGAGAGCGCCGGCACGTGGCAGGCCTCATCACCGAACCTCGTGCTCGCAACGGACTCTCGTTCGCGGGCCCCTCCTTCCCGTATCAACCTGTCCTAATTCGTCAACGCTGATCGGTTCCCGTGGTCCTGGGTGGCGCAGAACACCCTGTGGTCTGTCGGGTGCCTCCTATGCCCGTTGCTGCATGTGCTGCAGTCGATGCGACATACACAACTCCATCGGCGAACGTGGGGTGATGGGGTCCCGTACTAGAGGGAAAGAAGCCGTCGTCGGATTCGATCTGAGGTCGTATGAGACGCAAAGTAGCTTCATATCCGTTCGAATTGTGGCGCATTTATCGATGAATCATCATTCGCGGAGACGTAACACACATGGATTGCCGAATCATCAGACGTGGTTGCCGAGTGACCATAGACAGAACCGTTATGCTGGCGTTCGTGACGTGCCTAAGTTCGTCGATCGTGGCCTGGGGAGAATCCCGGGCGGCCTTGTTGGATGGATTCATGGATGGCGTCGAGAAGTCCTTGGGGGAACATGTCGCGAAAAAAAATGAACGGTTGACAGTCGGCAACTTCTATACTCCGGAGCGGCCTGATTCCCATGCCCCGATCGGCGTGATGCAGGATCACACTCATAACGAAGGGGAGTTCATGATGTCCTTCCGGTACATGCACATGGGCATGGACGGGAACCGGACCGGCACCAGCCAACTCTCGAATTCCGCCGTGTTGGGCCAGTACCCGGTTTCGCCGACCGACATGACCATGAACATGTACATGTTCAGTGCGATGTACGGATTCAACAAAACCGTGACCCTAATGGCCATGCTTCCGTATACGACCAACAATATGCATCACGTCACCAGGACAGGGGTGAACTTCGAAACCGATTCCGGAGGCTTTGGGGATCTCAAGCTGGCCACGCTCTGGCGCTTATGGGCCGTCGAAGCACCGAGCATCGGTGCACATCGCCTTCATTTGAACCTGGGTGTGGGCTTGCCGACGGGCGACATCAAAGCGGCGGGCGTGACGCCGGCGTCCGGGGGCATGGACGTCCGGCTGCCGTATCCCATGCAGCTCGGGTCGGGGACCGTGGATTTTCTCCCCGGCCTGACCTACACGGGCGCGACGCATAACGTGTCCTGGGGGTTGCAGACCCTGGGCACCGTGCGGATCGGCACCAACAAAGAGGGCTATTCCTTGGGAGACGGCTACAACACGACCACGTGGGGCGCCTATCGCTGGGCCGATTGGGTCAGCACGTCGCTTCGCTTTAATTGGAACTGGTGGGGGAACTACAGTGGTGCCGATCCAAACCTCAACCCGGCCATGGTACCCACCGCCGACCCAACCCGGCGTGGTGGGGAACGACTCGACATCATGCTCGGGGCGAACTTCTTGTTCCCCGAGTGGATGGGTGTGGAGAATCGGCTTGCCGTCGAAGCGGGAACGCCCATTTACCAACGCCTGGCGGGGCCGCAGCTCGAAACGGATTGGATCGTGTGGGCAGGGTACCAATTCGTGAGGTGACACGGTGGCCAGGTGGGCGTGACCGGCACCAGAACACGGAAAGGAGCAGTAACCATGTGGACAACAGGTCGATTCATAGGCATCGCGATCGCACTCGTGCTGTATGGGGGCCTCAGCGACGTCCGGGCCTATGAAGTTGACGATGTCTCGAACGGCGCGACCATCTCGGGTAGCGTGGCATTCACAGGGGTTGTTCCGGCCCCGAAGCGCTTTCCGGTGGAAAAAGATCAGGAGGTATGCGGGCACGAGCGCCAGTTGACCGAGATCGCCGTTCAGAACGGCAGACTGCAAGGGGCCGTCGTGGTACTGGAAGGCGTGCAACGCGGCAAGCCGTTCGCGGCCGAAACCTACCGGGGCGCTCCCCCGGGCGAAGGGGAGTTCTACTACCGTGCCGGAGCAACTCTGTCACTCGACGTCCTGCCGAAAACTTGCGAGTTCGGCCCGTTCACCGGGGTCGTGGCTCTCGACGAGCCGGTGCGCTTTCTCAATCACGATCCGATGAAACACGTGTTGCAGACGTTCTCGGCAACCGGAGAAAAGGGGCGGATCCTGCGCACGATTCACAATCGGGATCTTCGTCCGGGCGTGACGATTGAACGGACCTTCGACGCGGGCAAGTTCAAGAACAGCCGGGTCGTGAGAATGGCCTGCAATCGACACGACTTCATGCAGAACTGGCTCTATGTGGTCGAGACACCGTACTACGCCGTGTCGGATGCCGAGGGCCGTTTCACCATCGATCAGATTCCGCCGGGGCACTATGAGCTGATTGTCTGGCATCCGCTCCTCGGCGAGCAACGGCAGGCGGTGGAGGTCGGCGCTGGTGTCGGCGCAGAGGCCAATTTCGAATTTACAGAGCAGTAATCGATCGAGACGTCCACAAGCGAACCATCCGCGACGGAGCCGGACAACGCCCGAGACTTGATATGGGCCCGTCACCATGGACTCAGCCCATGGTGACGGGCCGCTCTGCTCTTGTGCCGCAAGGGCCGACGAGTCAGCCCTCTCTGAGGGTCTCGTCAATTCGACCGTGCGACGAGTCCGTCAGCGGTCCTGGCTCACTTGGGCTCGACGCGAATGTCTACCTTCGTGCCGTGGGTAAGCGTGTTGTACACGGGAGAAAATTGCGCGTACCGCTCAAGTTTCTTTAGGTTGTCCGTGTCCGTTTTGACTTTAAAGGTTACACGGATATCCGTGTATCCCTTGGGGACCGTCGCATCCAAACCGAGAAATCCGCGCAAGTCGATATCCCCCTCCAGGTGCGACTCCAGTTCCTCGACATGGATGTTGTTCACGGCGGCGTGGGCGACCATGCCTGTCGTGACGCAACTGGCCAGGGCGCTGAGCAAGATCTCGACGGGGTTGGCGCCCTTGTCGGTACCTGCCAAGATCGGTGGTTCATCGGCGTGGATCTGGAATTCCTGCTTGTGCGTCATCTCCTGTTTCGCCCCGTAGAAATCCTTGATGGTCGTACAATTGTGGCTGGCATCGATCCACTTGTTGCTGGCACGGAACCGGCATTTGGCCAGTTCGGGGTCGGACTGAATCGCGCTTACGGTACCCTTGAGGGTCTCCACGTTGATCCCGTTGACAGTGTGAACTTCGGTCTGTGTCGGCATAGCATCCTCCTTCTTGCAATGCGAAAGGTTGTACAAGACTTCCCAGGATTCATCAGTAGAGTCGAGAGCTGTGGACGAATCCGATTGTCTTCCCGTCCATCCTGGGTCCGGCCGCTCTCCAACTCCGCACGGAGTTTGAGAGATAGCAGCTTACGTGCCAACGCAGGATCGATCCATTTCGCCAACAATTGCCTGTAGTTCACAACGGATGTCTCTGATAGTGGTCTCTCGAGACTTCGTCAATTGCGAGAAGTCGCAAGATGTTGACGAGATATCACGAGCGGCATGGATGAGACGTCACGAATAGGACCGGGAGCGTGACTTGGTCAGGCTTTTCGCTGGCGACGTAACAGCACTCAACCGGTGGTCGGAGGGGGGAGTTCAGGGTGCGATTCGTGCCGTGCCTCATTCGACGGTTCAGGCTGTCGCACGACACGACGTCAGGACGGATTCGGACATGAGCGAGACTGCATGAGCCAGACGGTGGTACCTCATGTCATTATCGAGAAGGCGCCTAAAAAATGGAGGTGGTCCGCTGAGTCAGTTGCCAAACATGCTCCGTCGCCGAGCATTGGCCCTTGAGCCCGCCGGGCACGGGCACACTCTCAAGGAGTGTAACCTGATACGCGCCGTCGTAGTGCTGGTGGACCTCTTCTCCGGTGACTGAGAAGGGAGGACCGTTGAGCTTGGATTGGTCGTACTCGTAGCTGATGAGCAATTGGGGCGCAGTCGCGGTGATCGAGGTGAGGTGGGCGGTGTATCGAGGCCGCATCGACTCTGTGAGTGCGACCAATGCCGCTCGGTCATACACGGCATCAACAGATCCCAGTATCCCACGAGACAGTTCGAAGATATCTCCCTGGAAGATGTCGATATGCTTGGCCGTATACCGGTTGAGCTTGCGGAGATCAGTGATCTGTGGCTCCACGCCGAGATCGGCAAACAGGTGCGAGACAGCGATTTCGCTCAATTCGATCCCGGCGACGTCATAGCCGCGAGCGAGCAACCATCCAAGATCGAGCGACTTCCCGCACAGAGGCACGAACACACGCCGGCCAGGCGACAAGGCGAGGGCAGGCCAATGTTTCAACAGAAGCGGGTTGGCTTCCGCCGTGTGGAACGCGATTTCGTTTCGCTCCCATCGTTGCTGCCAAAAACTTGCGTCCATATGAGCTCCTTGTTTTGTCGAACCTATCTCAGGATGGACAACTCTTCGTACAGCGATTGCCGGGGTCCTACCGCCAGACTTGGATGGTCTTGGTCTTCCGGTTGACCGCGTAGCCGATTCGAAAACGCCGGACGCGGGCGCTCATCCCAATGCAATTTCGCATCCTTGCGTGCAAGACCCTGCGAATACATGCTGATTCGGATGTCCTTGGACACGGACTTTCTGAAGGGTTTGTTTTGCCTCGCGCGCCCCGCGAAGCGATGAATGGCTGCCTCTATTTCCAAATTTGCAAGGCAATATCCCCTAATTTTTGGGCTCGCTTACGAATGGTAGCCTCGTCCCAGGTTTTCTCTTGCAAGAGATCCTTTGTAATCACGACTTCAGACTTACTGTAATGATCTGTACATTTATCAGTGAAAGATTTGTTCTGTGCCTTTGCATTTAGACGTTTTCCTAGGATTGTTAGATTCCCCACATGCCAAATGAATTGTTCGAGCACTTTGCGATTGGGCCACGCTGTGCCGGCGTTCTGAGGGAATATGTGTTCAACGTTTGCGCGATCCATTCCGATTTCCTTGGTCTTGCTTTGTCGGGCGTTTGCTATTTGCGCCATAAGCCAAGTTGCTTCAGATCGCGAAAGTGTAAGCTCGCCAAATTTCTCTTTAACTAAGCCATCGGTTGGATTTATGCAGGCTAATTTCTGTTTGGCGGCCTGTAGTGCTTTACTGCTGGAGACCTTGGAAGCTATTTGGGCGCGAAGCTCACGGGCGGAATCGTAAAATATGGTTTCGAGCTCGAGTGGATTCTGATTTCCGATTAGTGTATGCCGAACATAGAGAGCAGTCATTGCCTTTACGAGTCTTACGAAGTCGGAATCATTGAGGCATTGGTGTGCAGCTAGAAGTAGGGGGAAGCCATTCTGCACATTTAAGTATCGGACTAATCCTTCGATATTCTGCATTGCGTCTTTCGGAAGGCTCTTGTCAACATCAAGGATCTTAAGGTAGTCCTCACACGCTTCTGAGCAGTTCTGCGCGAACTCAAGGCTAGATAGTTTCTGTGAAGAGAGATGGCCTTTTATCTCAGAATACAGGCCTTTGGCCTTTAGGTCGCCATATTGTGATAGCCAGAGATGTCTTAGGAAGCGTGCAACATCTCGGCGTCCCATCTGCTGAATTGTAGAGTTCCAGGTTTGTCTGACTGTCTGCCTCTCTGCGCTAGTTGGGCATCGCTTGAGTAAGAGGTTAACGACCAGGTCAGGGACTGATAGACGGAGACCACGATCATTTAGTGTTTCAAAAATGTCGTAAGCGTCTTCCTCATCTTCGACAACAATTGCGACTAGAGATACACCCTTTGTTAAAACGTCCCTCAAAACCTTGATGTGCGTAGTTTGTTTTTGAGGCGTTTCTCCGTTAACGATTGCCATGATCTCTTCATGCAGGTAATCATAGGCCCGGCGTATGAGTTGATGGGAGCGGAGTGTACTCTTGGTTGTTTGGGGAGGATCAGACTTGATTGTTTGAAGAAAATAAGGTTCGTCTAGCTCGCTCATTGATAACGAGTAGACCAATGGATTTGTGTCTTTCTTTTCAATTAGTTCTCTTTGGATATCTCGTGCAAGATAATCCAATTCCACGAATGGCTGCATGGCATTACATAAGCGTGCGATATCTCGTAGCACGGCAAGCAGTATCGTGGCAGTAGCAAGGCGCTGCTGTCCGTCTAATATAGTGATGGCAGTCTTGGTCTCCATCAAAACCACTGGTCCAAGAAAATATGTCGCGTCCACGGGATGCTTTTCGTATCGATCTCGAAAGGACCTCAAGTCTCCCCAAAAAGTGGCCACTTGGGTCTTTTCCCAACTGTAAGGACGTTGAAATTCTGGGAGAACAATGGGCCGCCTCTCGTATTCGCCCAATATTTCACCGATACTTACTTTTCGAGGGGTCATGATAGGGCTCTGTCCCTCCTTGCCTTGCGTGCAGTTTGAGTATGTTATCTTGGTCTGATGGCGCTTGTAAGGGCTGTTAAAAATAGCATCGCGATTGCGCAGTTGTCTTGGTTGGCCGGAGTGGCAAAGTGTTCGTGTCTTTTTTTAGTCCCGACATGGGGGATAATTGTGCTTCCCAGCGGCACGCGACGGTTCGCGTAAAATACAATGCTCCCACCGAGCTTACTAAACTCTCTCCCTCTCTACGACATTGAAGGAGGGATGGGCTCTCCGGCGATATGCAGTGGCTCGTATGGACGTGAGGCGACGGTCAGCCCGGCTGACGGCGAGGACTGTTCGACGGTCCATTGACGGACACAATGGACCGAGTTCCACAGCCGAGTCGCCCCACGTCCGTGCACGCAGGAGCCATCGCCGGAGCCGGAAGTCCAACATCCTTCACAATTTGCCAAACTTCCTCTCAAAAAACTCCCTCACATTCCTCATGTGTTCATCCACATCGCTCCTTAAATGCCGCGCCCCGTCCGATGTAAATGCTCCTTCCGAGCTTGCTGGGTGTTTCACTCCCCCTCAAGGCATGCCGCAGACGGGGCGTCCTGCGACTTGCGCGGTGGCGAGGGCTCGCACGAACCGATCGGCTGCGGTCGCCTCGCGACGGCGAGGCATTGTCCGAAGGTCCGTTGATCGCGATTGCAACGGACCGAGTTTGCCTGGCCGAGCAGCCGGAGGTCCTGTGCGGTCGAGCCGGTGCGCCGGAGTAGGAGGCTCCGTCGCGACAGGGCTATAACTTTCCAAACGTGCGCTCAAAGAATTCTCGTGTTCGCTGCATATGTTCTTCGACGTCCGTCTGCAAATGCCTCGCCCATCCAGATCTAATGCTCCTTCCGAGCTTGCTGAATCACTCTCTCCTCTCAGGCATTGAAGGAGGGATGGGCTTGCCGGCGACATGCGGTGGCTCGCATGGACGTGCTGCGACGGTCAGCCCGGCGACGGCGAGGACTGTTCGACGGTTCATTGACGGACAGAATGGACCGAGTTCCGCAGCCGAGTCGCCCCACGACCATGCACGCAGGAGGCACCGCCGGAGCCGGAAGTCCAACATCCTTCACAATTTCCCAAATGTTCGTTCGAAAAAGTTCCGTACCTTTCCCATATGATCGTCCACATCGCTCTGCAAATGCCGCGCTCCCGCCTCCCAATCATCCGTTACATACCCCACCCGTCGCGCCAAAAAGATGAACTCTTCCGATTCCGGCGGCGGGAGAATCAGGTCCTTTGCGTGGCCGCGCACCATGCGGAGCCCGTCGATGAGCATGCGCAGGAACAAATAGGCTTTACGAAGATGCTCGCCGTCCGAGCGCTCGACGAGGCCGCACTCGACCAGGGCCGCCAGCGCCTGCATGGTGTTGGACGTACGGAGTGAGGGGTGCTTGTGACCATGCATGACCTGGAGATACTGCACGGCATACTCGACGTCGACCACTCCGCCGGGACTATGCTTGACGTTGATCGTGCCGCGTTCCACGAGTTGCTTGAGTTGCTGCCGCCGGAGATCGAGGGCCGTGGAGAGGTCCCAGGGCTCCCCGCTGTACACGTACCGGTCGCGATGTGTTTCCACCTGCCTGCCCAATGCCGCATCGCCGGCGACGTGCCGGAGTTTGATCATGGCCTGCCGTTCAAACGGAGCCGCAAGCCCCTTGTCGCTGTAGTACGTGCAAATTTCCGAGAGAGGATTGGTGAGCGAGCCCTTGCTGCCGTGTGGACGGAGTCGCACGTCGAGGTGAAAAATGCCCTCCTGCTTGGCCTCGATCCATTGCAGAAGTTCCTGCGCGAGCCGCTCGAAATACTCGCTGTTCTCGATCTTCTGCTTGCCGCTGGTCCGCCCTGCGCCTCCGTATACGAACAACACTTCGATGTCCGAGGCATAGCCCAACTCCCGCCCGCCGAACTTGCCCTGGCCGAGAATTGCGATCGGACAGGGTTTCTTGCTCGCGAGCTTGGGCTCACCGTACAGCGATTTCAGCTTCGCCTGACAATCTTTGAGGCTGCGCTCGACGATGACCTCCGCCAGTTCCGTAAGGGCGAGCGAGAAATCGGCGAGCCCGGTGCCCGGTTCGACGATGTGCTTCATGTCGATCCGGAAGAGTTCACGATCTTTGAATTGGTTGAGTGCCTCCTTCCTCTTGTCGTCCGTCTTGGCGCGGTCGACCAGCTTGCCGAGGTCCTTTCGAAGCGCCGACTGCGGCTTGATGAGCGGCGCGGCGCGATAGTCCGTGAGCAGCGGCAGGAGGTTGTCGTGTTGGCGGCGGAGAAAGTCCTCCCACAAGAAATCGCTCGCGCCCAGGAGACGGGCGAGGAGAGGAAACGTCTTCTTGTCCCCGAGAAAGGCCAATACCTGTTGTTGGGCCTTGCCCTTGGTTTCCTGCACGATCAAATCGAGAAACTGATCGAAGGCTTCGAGCGCCTTGGTGGGGTCCGGCGCCCAGGTCAGCGCGTGAGTAAACTGTTTGATGAGCACCGCGGTCAAGCGCAACTGCTGCTGATCGGCCTGATCGGTCAGCTTGTGCCCGTACCGATTGCGCACGTGGAAACGGTCGTGCAGCTTGCCGCCGTCGATCTCGATCTTGGCTTTCGAAATGTAGATGTTGCGCATGGCTAGCGCATTGGCGAAGGCGTAGAGAAAAGCCGGCGTGTCTTCCGAGCGGAGATCCATAATCGTGTCCGTCGGAGACTGACTATTGTCGAACGTAATATGCACCGGCTGGAGGAGCCCGCTGAATGTCCCACGGCGTCGTCCGAGCTGCTCGACCAGATGCCGGTTGATCGTCTGTCGCGAATCTTCGAACTGTCCGGCATCCAGCAGGCGGATCACGTCCTTCAACGTCCCCGCGAGTCGCTGTTCGTCGTCCGTCTCGAAGGTGACGCCCTCCATTGGGCGGACGCGAAAGATGTCCACGATCTTCTTCCGATTCAGACCTGGTCTGGTCGCCGCTCTGGGACGAGGTCCAGCACCTGCGCCCATGCGGTTCGATGAAACGGAGCTTTCTGTCGATGTGTAGATCTGGCCCTCCTCGATATCGAGACCGAAGGCCGAAAGCAACCCGCAAATAGTAGCGAATTCGGCGAAGTAGTCGTACGCAACGACGGTCAGGTCAAGGCGCCCGTCTCGGTGCCGATGGACTGACAATTCGCAGGGGTTGTCCGGCGTGAGGCGGTCGGCCAATGCGAGATGGCGCGCAACGTCGTCGCGCGGGATGCGCTCGAAGTACTCGGCATCCATCCGAGTGACGAAGTCGCGAACGACGTCTGCGTCGAGCGCCGGACAGCGTTGCTGCAGATCGGCCAGCCACGATGCGCGGGCGGCATCCAGGTCGGACATGCGGGCAGTATACCTGAAGGCGGTTTCGTTGTGCGCGTGTCGGGTGACCAGTATAATGCGCCACCATGCGAGCGCGCCGAACGTCCTCCGGTCCGAAGGCAAATCCCGCCCAGCACCACAGCGCGACGGTGACCACCCCCATGTCGGGTCCGGATCCCCGGCCGCTCGTGCTGGCCTCCGGCCTCGGCCCCGAACAGGTCGGGCACATCCTTCGGGCCTATGGCATTCAGCATGTCGCTGAGGCCGATGCCAATCTGCAGGCCATGGCGGGCGAGCCGCATCATCGCCGGCCGCTCGCTGAAATTTTGCCGCTCCTACTGGACTCGGTGTCTCGGACGGCCGACCCGGATCAGGCGTTGAACCATTGGGAGCGACTGCTCGCGTCGGTCTCCCGTGCGCCGTTATTGGATTATCTGCGCACGTCCCCGCGCATGGTGGACTTGTTATCGACCCTGTTCGGGAACAGCGATTCGCTCGCCTTTACCCTGATTCGAGACCCGATGCTGATCTATTGGCTGGGCGAACCGTCGGTCTTGGACGAGCAACCCCGGGCCGAAACCTTGAGCCGGAGCCTGACCGCCAGTCTAAAGAACGTGTCGGCCAAAGACCATCGACTGGATGCGTTACGTCGCTTCAAACGGCGCGAAACTCTCCGCATCGGTTTGCGAGATCTCCTGCGGCTGGCGGACGTGCCGGAGACGACCGCCTCCCTGTCCGATCTGGCCGCTCTGTTAATTCAGACGGCATACGAGATTGTGAGCGGGGAGTTGCGTCGTCACTATGGCGTCCCCATGCACAAGAATGCGCAGGGGCGGTGGGTCGAAACCGGTTTCGCCGTGATCGGCATGGGGAAGCTGGGCGGCCACGAGCTGAACTACAGCTCCGACGTTGACTTGATTTATGTCTACACCTCCGACAACGGCGAGACGCGACCGACGCGTGGACGGGGGAAGGCGAAGCCCGCGGGAGTGGGGATTTCCAGCGAAGAGTATTTTGAGCTGCTCTCGCGCGAATTAACGAAGGCGCTCAGCGAGTCGACGCGCGAAGGCGCCGTCTTTCGCGTCGACCTTCGGCTTCGTGCGGAAGGGTCCGTGGGACAGCTCGCGCGGTCACTCGACGACTACCGAAAATATTACGCCACGCGTGGACAGGTGTGGGAGCGACTGGCACTGCTCAAGGCTTGGCCTGTAGCCGGCTCCACGGAGGTCGGCCAAGCGTTTCTGAAAGCGGTCAAGCCGTTCGTCTTCGGAGGTTCGGCGATCTCGCTCACGATGAATCGGGCGCTGGCCGTGATCCGAGACGTACGCGCAGTCAAAGAAATGATCGACGGCAGAATGGCCGAGCGGGGGCACGAGCGGCGGAACGTCAAGCTGGGGACGGGTGGAATTCGTGAAATAGAATTTCTCGTCCAAACGATCCAGGTGCTGGCCGGGAAAGCCGTTCCGGCGCTCCTGGATCGCAGTACGCTCGGGGCCTTACGGCGGTTCGCTGCCAGGAAGCTGCTCTCGATCCAGGAGCGGGACGGCTTGACCGCTGCGTATATCTTCCTTCGGGACGTCGAGCACAAGCTACAGATGGTGCACGATCTCCAGACGCATGCGTTGCCCGAAAGTGGAGAGGAGTTGGTGCGTTGCGCCATTCGGGCCGGCTACGAATCCGGAAACCGAACGCGCGCGTCGGTCCGCTTTCACGACGACTACGAGCGGCACACCGCGCTCGTCAACCGCATGTTCCGCTCGCTCTACTACGAGCCGACGGTGTCGCCCCTGCTGAAGGCAACGCTGGCTGCCGCTCGCCGATAGACGTCCGCCCCCCACTGCTGCCCTATTGCTAGTGGACACAGCGATTGCACACGCCGTTGGTGATTTTCGCGTTGAGCTTTTCTTCGAGGAAATCCTCCAGTCGCTGCCAGAATCCCGAGCTGAGTCTGACTCGCTTGCACCTGGCGCAGAGACAGATCGAGCCGCGAAGTGTTTTGAGTTCCTGAACGGCCTTCCCGAGCCGCTGCGTTTCTTCGGAGAGTTCGCGCTCGCGTTCGGCCCGGTTGTCCCATTCCTCTTTCAGGCTCATGGCCATCGAGACGCGCGCCACCAGTTCGGCGGGAATCACCGGTTTTCGAATATAGTCGGTGGCGCCGGCATTGTATGCCGCCTTGATATCCTCCGGATCGGTTTTGGCGGTTACGATGATGACCGGCAAGTGCTCGAAGCGTTCTTCGGCGCGAATCCTCCGACAGGCTTCCAAGCCATCCATGTCGGGCATGTTCAGATCCAACAGAAGAATGTCGACGCGACCGAGTTCCGCACTGGCCTCGCCGATGCCCAGCGCCTTCAGGGCATTGGACGCCGAGGCTGCGAACGTCAGGGAGCGGTAGCCGGCTTGGGTCAGCGTGGCCGCCAGCAAGTCGCGCTGCTCTTCAAAGTCGTCGACGATCAGTATGCTCATGGTGTGCGTCTCCTTGTTTCGATGCTATGCCGCCGGGCGCTGTGCGTCGGGTGCGTCGGCGGCTTGCGCCCGTCTGACCGCATCGCCCAGGTCAGTGATCAGTCGACCGGCGCGCTCGGGATCGTGGGCCTGTGCGGCCATCTCGAGGAGGCCCCCGATCGCTCCGATGTCTTTCAGCCCGTACGAGCCTGCCAGCCCTTTCATGCGGTGCCCGAGCGTTTGGATGGTATCCCAATTCTGGGCGGCCACAGCGGTTTGCAGAAGGGTGATGTCCTGGTGTCGGTTCTTGATGAATTTGGCTTTCAAGCTCGTCAAGGTGTCAGGGGTGGTCTGGACCGTGGTGGTGGAGCGAGCCTGGGCAAGGGCCGGCGGCGATTCCGGGTTTGCAGTGCGCTCCGCGTAGCGGCTGAGGACCTTGAGTACCGCCTCTTGTACGATCGGTTTGGTGAGAAATTCGTTGCATCCAGCGGCGAGGCTTTCCGTTCTGGCTTTGCCGAGGGCGTTCGCGCTCAGCGCAATGATTGGTGTCGGAGTCCGTCCCTGCTCTTCTTCCCACTGGCGGATCTGGCGTGTCGCAGCGTAGCCGTCCATGACGGGCATCTGGAGGTCCATAAAGACGAGGTCGTACCGATTCTGCTTGAAGAGCGCGACGACATCGTGGCCGGTTCCCGCGCAGTCAAGGCGGTGCGGCGTGTCGCGCAGGTAGAGCCGCATGATGTCTTGTGATTCCATGAAATCTTCCGCCAACAGGACGCGAAGCCCGTGAACTGGGCTGGTGCTCTGGGTTGCAAGGAGTTGCTCGCCTGAGTGTTGAACCTGTACCGGTTCGGCGCGGTGTAACTGGATGGTGAAAGAGAAGATGCTCCCGCCGCCCGGATTATCCTCGATCCAGATGCGCCCCCCCATCATCTCGATTAACTGGCGGCAAATGGATAACCCGAGCCCGACGCCTCCCTGACGCCTCGCATCCGAGGCGTCGATTTGGGTGAACTTCTCGAATATCCGGTTCTGGTCCTCCTGGGGAATCCCGACACCGGTGTCGGCGACCGTGAACAATATTTCGTCGATGTCGTCTTTCCGCGAGAGGCTCCTGGCACAGACGGTGACCGAGCCCGTGGCGGTGAACTTGATGGCATTGCGCACGAGATTCAGCAAAATCTCACGGAGCCGATAGTCGTCTCCAACCACGAGGGTGGGGAGTGCGGGGTCAAGGTGGTGGTCGAGGCGCAGACCTTTGGTTGCAGCGTCGTGTGCCAACAAGTCGAGACTTTCCACCACGGCTTCGACGAGCAGAAACGGCTCAGCGGTCAGCCGCAGGGTGCCGGACTCAGCCTTGGCTGCGAGAAGGAGATCTTCGATCAAGCGAAGCAGGCCCTCACCGGCTTTGGCGCTTCGGCGAAGCAGGTCGAGCTGATCGTCGGACATCGGGGTTCGGGTGAGGAAATCCGTGATGCCCAAGATGGCGTTCAATGGCGTGCGCATCTCGTGGCTCATGACCGCGAGGAACTCGCTCTTGGCACGACTGGCTTGTTCCGCGGCAAAGGCCGCCGCAATGGCGGCTTCTTCCGCCCTTTTTCTTTTCGTCACGTCCTGTCCAATTGCAATCACGCCGCCGGGTGTTCCATCCACGTGCATGAAGCGGTTGACGTTCCAGGACACGATGCGGTGCGTGCCGTCGGTGGCGAGAACGGGAGTTTCGAATCCTTTCGTGACCGCTCCACCGAGGACCTTTTGAAGGTCGGCTTCGACCGCCTCCCGCGCTTCGCCGGGGATGCACAGGTCCACGTAACGCTTCCCAATCAGCTGTGCCGACGTCATGCCGTAGAGCGTCTCCGCTTCGCCGTTCATGTCGAGAACGACTCCGTCGACATCCAGAACAAGGATGGTGCTGGCGGCATGGTCGATCAGCGCGCGCAGACGATTTTGCCCTTCCCTCACGGCCGCCTCGGCTTGCTTGCGATCGGTGATGTCTCGGATGAACGAAGAGAAGAAAATGTGGCCGTGCACGCGAAGTGCGATCACGGTCAACTCCGCGGGGAACTCTTCTCCGTTCTTGCGGAGAGCCGGCACCTCAATGCGTCGTCCAAGAATGTGTTCCTCCCCTGAGGAAAGATAGCGCGTCAGTCCTTCGCGGTGTGCCGTGCGATACGCGATCGGAACGATCAAGTCGACGAGAGGTCTTCCGACGGCCTCATTGGCGGGATACCCGAAGATGGTTTCGGCTTGAGGATTCCAGGCCGTGACGACGCCATGGCGGTCCATGGTCACGACCGCATCCAGTGCGCCGTGCACGATCGCGTGCAACTGTTCTTCCTGGGCGAACAGGTTCAGTTGGGCCTGTTGACGCTCTCGCTGGTTCCGAAGAAACGAAAAGAAGAGCGCAAGCACGATCAGCAGCGTGACGCCGGCGACGAGCTGGACGACCAGTTTCTTCCTGACGACCTCGTCGACTCGGTGTGTCACGGTCTCATTCATCACCGGCAGAATGATGTCGTACAAATCGGAACTGGCATGGATCGCGCGAGAAGTGGCGGCCCTGATTCCCTCTACCTGACGGGAGGACCAGTGTGGATCGTTGGCGATCGTTTCAATCTGTGTGAGGACCTCGGCAAACGCGGTATCGGCCTTCTCGACCCCTGTCATGAGCATCGGGCGTAGAGCGGGACCCGTCGTATGGTCGAAGACGATCTGAAAATTGTGCTGAATCCCCTCCTTGGCCTGGCGGACCGACGTGGCGTACCGGACAAACTGTGCTTGTTCCGCCGAAGTCGGACTATGCGACGAGTCCCAGTTGAGCGTGTGCGCCCGGATCTGCCCCAGTTGCAGGACCATCACCTGAAGGCGATTGACGAGCGTATCCATCAGATAGTAACTGTCCAGCGCCGGGTCGAGAATCAGGTTCGATTGGTCTCCCACATGCGAGATCAATGCGATGAGGTCGGTGAGTAGCCCGGTATGAGCCTCGAGAATGGCGTCCCGCGTCATACCCTCAACTTTGGCGCGGTATGATTCCCATTTGAGCCGGATGGTATGCCAAGATGGAGAGGTCTCGAGGGCGACGCCCAACCTCTGGTCGGTTTCGTCGAGCGCTCGGACATGAGCATCGAGGTCGGAGAGCGTGAACTCGATCGGATACGGCAACGGGTAGGGGTTCGTGAGCAGTTCGTGATGATAGAACAACAGATCCCGCTCGAGCGGAAAAGCGGCTTGTATATATTCGGTGCCCAAGAGTTCCTTGGTCGAAAACTCCAAACGGCTGTTGAGCTCTTCCAATAGGGCGGCGAAAAAATAGGTGGAGATTCCGACCAGCACGGTCAGTAACGCGGCGATCAAAGCCAATTTCTTGTGCGCGGTCAAATGGCTCCGATCAAGGGGCAGTGGCGACGGCATGCGACTGTTTCTCACATCGTGGGGGCGATCCGATTGAACGAATGCCCACCTGGATTCTTGCAAAGGGTATGGTCATGCCTGATGCCGGAATGGCTGTGCCCTCTGGTAAGGAGACTCGTCCTATCAGTGTAAAACAGAGGCGAGAATGGCCCTAGTATTTTGCGCGTTTAGGACGGAGCCTTGATGTACGGTGCAGCTAGAGCGAATCCCGTCGGCTATCAATTTGATCCGAGTCGGACCGAACGCGCAGGCTCACATCAAGGAAGGGATTCAATGTAACGGCAGGTGTGTGACTGATGGCCGGAACGTCTGGGTTCGGAGACATGATCCAGTCTCGTTGGGATGGCCGTGACAGCCCGAGATCCAAGGCCGTAGCCGTGGTTTCTTAGTCGCCGTAACGAAGGTCGCGCTCATCTGCGAGCAGCAGGTAGGCCTCTCCCCACTGATTCAGGCTTTGCAGGCTCCAGGACTCATCAATTTCGATCGGCTTGAACCGAAGCCCGTACAGCCCGCCGTAGACGAGGTAGGCGAGCCCGGCGCCAGAGTCCTCCACGAGCTGAGCGTAGGCCGGGCAGGAGGGTGCATCAGGTGCGTCGCTCCACCCTGTCACCCAACACCACTCGCCGGATGGGGCTCTGTCGTAGAGCCGTACCTGTACAACCGGCTTGGCGGGACCGGCTTCTTTGAAGCGAGCGAACACGCTCGTCTCCGTATTCTCATTCGATTCGACTTCAACGATCATGGCGAATCATTCTGAGCGTCGGTCGTGGAGCTGTGATACGCATCATCCGGCTGCTCTGAAACACGAAGGGCCCGGCGGGAATCCCGCCGGGCCCTTCTGTGATTGGCTCTGGACTGCCGGCGCTCGTGTTGCGCGCAGAGTCGAAGCACTCAGCACCCTGCTTAGTACATGCCTTCCATGCCGTGGCTATGACCATGACCACCCATCGCCGGCTCTTTCTTCTCCTCCGGCAGGTCGGTGATCATCACCTCGGTGGTCAACATCAGGCCTGCGACGCTGGAGGCGTTCTGCAGTGCGCAGCGCGACACCTTCGTTGGGTCAATGATGCCGGCTTCGAGCATGTCCACGTACTGCTCGTTGGAAGCATTGAATCCCATTGAGGATTTGCTTTCGGCCTTGACGGCGTTCACGACCACCGACCCTTCGAGGCCGGCGTTCGCCGCGATCTGGCGAATCGGCTCTTCGAGCGCCCGGCGCACGATGTTGACGCCGACTTGCTGGTCGCCTTCCAGCTTGATGGTGTCCAACGCCTTGAGGCAACGGAGATAGGCCACGCCACCGCCCGGAACGATACCCTCTTCGACGGCCGCCTTGGTCGCGTGAAGCGCGTCTTCCACGCGGGCCTTCTTCTCCTTCATTTCGGTCTCCGTTGCGGCGCCGACATTGATGACGGCAACCCCGCCCACGATCTTCGCGAGCCGCTCCTGGAGTTTCTCCCGGTCGTAGTCCGAGGTCGTCTCCTGGATCTGAGCCTTGATCTGCTTCACCCGGCCCTCGATCTTCTTCTGGTCGCCGTAGCCTTCGACGATCGTCGTATTGTCCTTATCGATCGTCACGCGCTTGGCGCGCCCGAGGTCGGTGAGTTTCACGTTCTCGAGCTTCAAACCGAGATCCTCGGAAATGACCTGACCGCCCGTAAGAATGGCGATGTCTTCCAGCATCGCCTTGCGACGATCGCCGAAGCCCGGGGCCTTGACCGCGCACACCTTCACGATGCCACGCATGTTGTTCACGACCAGGGTCGCGAGCGCCTCGCCGTCCACATCTTCCGCGACGATGAGCAGCGGCTTGCCCGCCTTGGCGACCTGCTCGAGCACCGGCAGGAGGTCGCGGATGTTCGAGATCTTCTTGTCGTGCAGGAGGATGAACGGGTCTTCCAGGATCGCGACCTGGCGGTCCGGGTTGTTGATGAAGTACGGGGAGAGGTAGCCGCGGTCGAACTGCATGCCTTCGACGACGTCCAGCTCGTTCTCGAGCGACTTGCCGTCCTCGACCGTGATCACGCCTTCCTTGCCGACCTTGTCCATCGCGTCGGCGATGATCTTGCCGATGTTGTCGTCGGAGTTGGCGGAGATGGAGCCGACCTGGGCGATCTCCTTGGAGGTCGTGCAGGGCTTGCTGATCTTCTTGAGCTCCTCGACGGTGGCCAGCACCGCCTTGTCGATGCCGCGCTTCAAGTCCATCGGGTTCATGCCGGCGGCAACCAGCTTCAGGCCCTCGCGCATGATAGCCTGGGCGAGCACGGTCGCCGTCGTCGTGCCATCCCCAGCGATCTCGTTCGTCTTCTGAGCGACCTGGCGTACCATCTGCGCGCCCATGTTCTCGAACTTGTCCTCCAACTCGATCTCGTTGGCGACGATGACGCCGTCCTTGGAGGTCCGTGGCGGACCGTATAATTTTTCGATGACGACCGTGCGTCCCTTCGGACCGAGGGTCACCTTCACGGCATTGGCGAGAATATCGACGCCGCGCAGCATGCGCTCGCGCGCGTCGCGGGAAAATCTTACGTGCTTGGCGGACATTCTGGTCTCCTTGGGGTTGGGAACGAGGCTGCCTGGGTGAGCCGCCTCGCTGTACGCCGGGCGGTGTGCTTGCGGCCGAAAGAAGCTGCATCTACGGGAGCCTGCCGGTCGGCACTGCGCTCGCGCGGGTTGGACCCAGGCCCAGCCAATTTCAGCTCAGGGATGCACCGAGTTTCCGCCCGCCATGATGCGCTCGATGATGGCCGCGACCTCCAGATGCATGGCCGCTTCATCGCCTGTGCCACCGGCATTGCGATGTGCTGCGGCGGCATCCGTG